>JBGALP010000355.1:0-4131 GCA_044223805.1 Agriterribacter sp. | reverse complement strand
ATATGGTGATAAGGTTAACTCATACTTACGTAAAAGGGTTTCCACCTAATAGCCTGAATCTGCTCGAACTCAGGAATGTTTATCTTGAAAAATAACACAGTTAAGGAATTTGTACCTTCGCCCTGCCTGCCAAAATATTATTCACAATAAATTATTCCCAATGATAGATCCACGCTACCCCATAGGGCAATATGAGCCACAGCCATATAGTGAAAAGATAAGAGACAAATGGTTGGCTGATATTAAATATCTGCCACAAATGCTTGAAAATGCAATATTGAATTTAGATGAAGCGCAACTTCAAACGCCTTACCGGGATGGAGGTTGGACAGTGCAGCAGGTAACCCATCACGTAGCCGATAGTCACATTAATGCCTATTGTCGCTTTAAGCTGGGATTAACGGAGAATAATCCTACTATTAAACCGTACGATGAAGCGAGTTGGGCCAACCTTACTGACATACAGCTTCCTATTAATATTTCTATAACGCTTTTATATGCCTTACATACAAGGTTATACGAACTTTTATCGAACTTCAAAGTTGAAGAGTGGAACAGAACAGTATTGCATCCTGAACATAACAAAACAATGACGCTCTGGTATCTGCTTGGCAGTTATGCATGGCATGGTAAACATCATGTGGCGCATATAACGGAACTTAGAGAAAAGATGAATTGGTAGTGAAACGTTTGTGGTCGGTACCGAAAGTCAGACCACTACAGTTAATACCGACGCTTTTCATACCAACCTTGCACAAATGTGGCAAAAGCACAATCGTTTTAAAATAACAGTATCTGATTATGAAAGATCTCAAATGGAAAACTATCGCTTCCGATTATTTGTTTAAAGATTTATGGTTTACGGTAAAAAAAGACAAATGTATTACTCCCGAAGGCAAAGTGGTAAATCCATATTATGTATATGAATTTCCTACCTGGGTTACTGTAGTTGCCGTTACTGACGATAATAAAATTGTTATGGTAAGACAGTACAGGCATGCCCTTGGTGAAACGCTGATGGAAATTCCTGGTGGATGTGTTGATGATACAGATATTTCTCTAGAAGACGCGGCAAAGCGGGAAGTATTGGAAGAAACCGGTTATGCATTTGAAAAATATGAATACCTGGGTAAGATCTCGGCCAACCCTTCTACCAACAACAACATTATGCACATGTATCTTGCCACAAATGGAAAAAAAGTGCAGGAACAACAGTTAGATCATAACGAAGAAATAGAAGTATACCTGTTTACGATTGATGAAGTAAAGCAAATGCTGAAGGATAATACCATTCTGCAGGCCATGCACGCTACCTGCCTTTTTTATGCATTAAATAAGTTGAACGCTTTGCAGTATTAGCAAAAAAGAAAAGCATCAAGTTTTATTCTGCTTCCGGCTTTTGCCATCTGCTTTACTTAACCCGATGCTTTCGTGAGAACATTTATCTTTTTACAGATGTCTGATTCTCGTATCACTTTTCCGTTGCCGGTAAGTGATTTTGTTTCATAAAGGTAGTATCAATAACAACGTTTGGCAAGTTCTCGGTGCTTTTAGTATGCACCACCTGCGCACACATTTACGCACCAATATTATCATTAAACTGTTTGTTTTGCACGGTTTACGCACATTACTTGAAAATTTATTCCCATTCACTATTTGCCAATTTTGTGCCCTTTTAATGCATAAAAGCCAATCATTATATAACAGGGCACTACCAACCAGTAAGCCTGGTGAGCTGAGCCCAGATGATCTGTAAGTCTGCCATAAACCAGTGGCAATATTGCGCCACCACCAATAGCCATAATAAGCAGGGATGAACCAATTTTTGTAAATCTTCCTAACCCATCTATTGCCAGCGGCCAAATAGACGGCCACATTAACGAATTGGCAAGTCCCAATAAAGCTATAAATGTTATAGAAACGTACCCATTTGTAAAAAGAGCCATCAATGCGAAAAACAGAGCCAATGCTGCAGAAAAAGCCAGAGCCTGTTGTTGTGTAAAATACTTGGGGATGCAAATTATTCCAATGATATAGCCAACCAACATTGCTATAAGTGTGAAGCTTGTAAAGAATTTGGCGGTAGACATGGCAATGCCCTGTGATGTTCCATACCCGATAATGGTATCTCCTGCAATTACTTCCACTCCCACATATAAAAACAGGGTGATAACGCCAATAATAAGATGAGGAAATTGAAAGATGCTTGTTTTATGCTTGTTTGCTGCACCCGTGGCTTCGTCTTCTTCAGCATCTACATCCGGAAGCGATGAATAATAGATCATAACTGCCATTATCACCAGGGCTACTAATATCACCACATACGGTAAAATCACTTTGTGAGAAAGCTCATTCAATGCAGCTATCTTTTGTGCACCGGTCAATGCTTTTATTTTCACATCCATTTCGTCAACATCATTCAGCACAACTGCCCCTAAAATGGAAGGACCTACAACTCCTGCAATGCCATTGCAAATACCCATTATACTAATGCGTTTAGCTGCGCTTTCTCTGGGTCCTAAAATTGTAACATACGGGTTAGAAGCTGTTTGTAATATGGAAAGACCAGTGCCCTGAACAAACAGCCCTACCAGAAACAAACTGTACATCCGGGTAAGCGCGGCAGGTATAAATAGTAAAGCTCCTATTGCCATTATAAGCAAACCTATTGCCATGCCTTTTTTAAACCCGGTATATTTTAATACCCAGGAAGATGGAATAGCCATTACAAAATAGGAGATATAAAAAGCAAAAGCGACAAAATAAGATTGATAACTACTGGTAAGCTCGCAGGCTATGCGTAAGTATGGAATAAGTACAGATCCGAGCCAGGTTACAAAACCAAAAACAAAAAAAAGAGCGCCAATAATAAACAGGGGATGAATACCTTTTTTATAATGTTCAGCGGTTGGGGTTAAGTTCATGCATGTGGTTAATACATGTAAGGAGAGGATAAAGTTGCCTGTATATACCCGTTTTGTAAGAATTGTATTTGACGGATTGTTTGGATTGATGATTTCAAAAATTATTAGAAAAACTTATCCATCCGATAATTCCCCACTTCTGTATTCCCAAATCCCATCCATCTCACCATCCCATTCTATTTTATCAATGTTTCGGCAACTGGACCCGGAAGAAAGGATGTAGCATCTCCCCCATTCCGGATGACATCTCTAACAAGCGTAGAGGCTACTGATGTGTATTGAGGAAGACAGGTAAGAAAGATGGTTTCAATATCAGGAGAAAGACTTCGGTTCATATCTGCAATAGCCTTTTCGTATTCAAAATCATTCACATAGCGTATACCTCTTAAAATAAAATTTGCATTTATTCTTTTGCAACAATCCACCGTCAAGCCCTCATATACTACCGCTTCTACTTTAGTTTCTCCTTTAAAAATTTCTCTTATCCAGGTCAACCGTTGTTCTTCGGAGAACATGGCTGTTTTATTAGCATTTCTGCCAATGCCTATGAAAAGCTTATCAAATAATGAAATGGACCGGTTAATAATGTCGAGGTGACCAATGGTAATCGGATCGAAGGTTCCTGGAAAAAGTGCAATGCGTTGCATAACAAATTTGAGATTTTAAATTCGAAATAAAATTCGCCTAATTCGCACTTTGCCTTCCGCCTGCTAAAAGATATAACACAGCCATGCGGGCTGCCACGCCATTTTCAACCTGCTGTAAAATGATAGATTGTTTTGAATCTGCGGCATCACTATCTAATTCAACACCTCTGTTAATTGGGCCAGGATGCATGATTGTCACCTCTTTATTTAAACTATCTAACATTTTTTTATTAATTCCATATGCGAGGTTATATTCTCTTAAAGATGAAAACAGCACCTGGTTCTGGCGCTCAAGTTGTATGCGCAACACATTGGCTACATCACACCATTCCAGCGCTTTTTTTATATTGTATTCGACTCTTATATCAAAAGCTTTTTGCATGTAAGGCGGAATAAGCGTGGGTGGACCAGCAACCATCAACTCAGCTCCCATTTTTTTGAGCAGATATATATTACTGAGCGCAACACGGGAATGCATAATATCCCCGATAATAGCAATTTTCAATCCTTCCAGTTTGCCTTTTTGTTCCCTTATGGAGAAAGCATCAAGCAATGCCTGC
>JBGALP010000354.1:0-4138 GCA_044223805.1 Agriterribacter sp. | reverse complement strand
AGCTATACAAGGGTATTCATTTCTTTTACAATACATAAATGAGAGCGGAAATATTACAATGAATAAATCCGCCCTGCCTTAGCCATACATACCCCTTATTTAATATCATCGTATCTGTACAAGCTATCTATTTTACTGCCTGCTCTCAGTTCCAGTACAGGATTTATCAGCCCATCTTTCAATCCATATACCCATCCATGAAGATCAGGACCATTTCGATCTTGCCAGGCATTTTGTATAATGGTTGTTTGTGCAAGATGTCTTACCTGTTCCATAACATTTAATTCGGCCAGCCTATCAGCTCTTTCGTTAAGATCTGCTATACCATCCAATTCTTCCCGGTTGTGCCTGTATACATCTTTAATATTCCGCAACCACATGTTTAGCACAGCTTTGTAATCAGTATTTGTCATAGATGCTTTTACACCACCGCAGCCATAATGACCACATACTATTACATGTTTTACTTTTAAATGATTAACTGCGTAATCCAGTACACTCAACAGGTTTACATCGGTATGTACTACTACATTCGCGATATTGCGATGTACAAAAATTTCTCCTGGTTGTGTACCTGTTATTTCATTAGCGGGTACACGACTGTCGCTGCAGCCTATCCATAAAAATTCAGGTGTTTGCACATCCGCTAAACGATTAAAATATTCCGCATCAGAAGATAATTTTTCCGCTGCCCATGCTTTATTTTCTAATAATAACTTTTCGTACGATTTCACATCTATTGTTTTAATAGTTCAAAAAATATGCTGTCATTCGGTTATGATACTACTTCGGCTACGCCATTTTCATATGTTGCCTTGTTCTTTGCGGATGTAATAAAACCATGATCATTATTCAATCCTGTTTTAATTTCCACTTTAATATTGCGCTGCGGTGCATGCTTACGAAAATCTTCAATCATGTCAACAATATCTTTATCAATAAAATCTGCTCTTGTTATATCAATTAACACGCTTGAATCTTCCGGAACATCATCCAGCTTACTTTTAATGCCACGTTTGTTTAATATAGAAACGTCCTTTCTTAACCGTATCAGGTAATTGCTGTTATCATTCACAATAAAAACTGCTGTTTTGTAATTGCTCCGTGCCGAAAAGAATAGGCCAATAGCCAGTCCTGCTAATACACCTACTAAAAGATCTGTAAGCAAAATGATCACCACCGTTGCTACAAACGGTAAAAACTGATCCCATCCTTTTTTGTAAAACTCTTTAAACAAAGAAGGTTTGGCCAATTTAAAACCGGTGTATATGAGAATAGCAGCGAGCGCAGATAATGGAATAATGCCTAACACGCCAGGAATAAATGCTACACTCAATAAAATAAAGAAGCCATGATAAATAGTAGACATTTTTGTTTTAGCGCCCGCGTTTATATTGGCTGAGGAACGAACGATAACGCTCGTTAAAGGCAAGCCTCCTATAAACCCAGATATCATATTACCAATTCCCTGTGCTTTTAATTCCTGGTTGGTGGGTGTTTTTCTCTTTTGTGGATCGAGGTTATCAGTAGCTTCTACTCCCAGCAATGTTTCCAGACTGGCTACAAGTGCTAATGTAACACCGCTTATCCAAACCTGTTTATTGAGTATGTGCGTCCAGTCGGGGAAAGTAAAAAATGAAAAAAACTCTTTGGCCGAACTTGCCGCAGGTAAATTAACCATGTGTTCCTGCTTTAACCCGTATGAAGCACTTTGCGATAGTAAAATCTGATTAATAGCAACACCGAGTAATACCACAAACAATGGAGCGGGAACAAGTTTGGTCCATCCTCCTTTCTTTTCAGCAAAGCTTCCCCACCAGAATTGAAATATTAAACAAACCGCGCCAATTAATACGGCTGCGGGAGTAAACGCATTTAACGCGCTCAAAACACCGCTAAAAGTATTTTGCCCATCATTTTGTAAAAAGGTTTCATCTCCTTCAAAATCTTTATCATAACCCACCAGGTGCGGCATTTGCTTTAATATTAAAATAATGCCTATAGCGGCTAACATTCCCTTAATAACACTCTTAGGTATATAATCTCCAATTACACCAGCTTTTGCAAAACCTAAAATCAACTGCACCGCGCCACAAATAATAACGGAAATTAAAAATGCTTCAAAAGTTGGAATGGCAACCAGCGCTGCTACCACTATAGCGGTTAACCCTGCAGCAGGCCCACTTACGCTGAGTTGTGAACCACTTAGTGTGCCAATTACAATGCCCCCAACAATACCTGCTATTATGCCACTGAACAAAGGAGCATTTGATCCAAGTGCGATACCGAGACATAATGGAATAGCGACAAGATATACAACAATTGACGCAGGAAGATCAGACGAAATACTTTTAACGTAGGTAGTAAAACGGTTATTCATAACCTCAGTTTTTTATAATAAATGCTTTATGATACGATTGAATGCTTATTGAAAGTTTCACGTTTGTTCAAATCATTTGCCTGTAAGCGTTATATAGATTAACGGGCTTATTTGTGTATATAATTCAGGCAAATGTTTGTACTATATGCATGGGCAATAAAAAACATTGCTGATGAATATGGAAGCAAACAATGATGTAATGAAAGCGAAACGTGAAAGAAAGGACTTAGCAGGCTTCCGGAGGGGGAGAAACCAATTCGCCGTAATGAGTGATGTATATAATGCAACTACTACTGCCATTATGAACGAGTTCTGGCAGGTTGATAGTTGGTAAATGGAAAGGCTCATGCAGGTATTCGGAAATAGTAGTAACACTGCCGCTTGTTTTTTCTTCATTCAAACCTGAAAAAGGATTGGCATCCTCTTCCATGGCAGCATTATCATTGCTGGCTGCCACAGCAGACTTGCTTAAGGCTTTTTGAACATCTAAAATAAAAGGTGTGCTTACCGTTAACCATAACAAGGTTATGATCATAAAAATGCTAGTAGCATAGTCTTTTTGGTTATATATATTCCTTTTGTAAATCACAATAGAGGCAGCGAAGATAATAAATTTAGTCGGTTAGCTCAACATTTAAGGAAAGTTAACGATTTTATTAAACGTAAGCAGGCTGCATATATTTTGTTATTTTAAGCGCAAAAACTGAGCCCCGTAACATTATAATCGTTGGAGATGAATTTAGTGGGATTGACAATTTTTTTTAATGATTTGGCACGATAATGAAAAATCATCTTTTTCTTGTAGGTTTGCCGCAAACTATTGCATAGTGAAATTCCGATCGGTTATACTTTTAACGTTAGCTATTCTGATTATTGATCAGGGACTTAAAATATGGATAAAAACGCATTTTTATCTTGGAGAAGAGAAACTCATTCTTGGTTCATGGTTTAAACTTCACTTTATTGAAAACGAAGGAATGGCTTACGGCTGGAAACTGGGAGGAGAATGGGGCAAGATAATATTAACTTTATTCCGGCTTTTTGCTGTAATATTCGGTACTTATTATCTTAAACATATTATCAAACAGGAATTTCACAAAGGATTTATTATTTGTGCCGCTTTAATTTATGCAGGGGCAATTGGTAACCTTATAGATAGTATGTTTTATGGATTAATATTCGAAAACAGTGGCGACATATTTAATCCTCATGTTTCTGCCATCTTTCCGAAAGAGGGCTATGCAGGATTTTTACACGGTCGTGTGGTAGATATGCTATATTTCCCCATTATAAAGGATGCTCATTTTCCCAATTGGGTTCCTGTTTGGGGAGGTGAAGAGTTTGAGTTTTTCAGACCTGTTTTTAATATAGCGGATGCTTCTATTTCATTAGGCGTAATAATAATACTCCTTTTTCAAAAAAGATTTTTTGGACACAAAAAAAAGGAAACTCCCCCAACTATTGAGACCAATAGTACCGTAAATGATGAGGTACAGGTATCGTAGCAAATGTGATGATTTTAATTCCTATTGATTTTGCGTGGCTCAGGTAGATAAGTTGATTCTTTATTTATATAATACATAAAGGTTCGTCAGGTTGTTGGACTCTTGGCAAATAAAAACCCTCCTTTAAAAAAAGGAGGGTTTTGTTTTACAAAGTGTTGAGAGGTTGTGAAATCTATCAATTTACTTTGTTTCGGGGGTATGGATTAAGTGGTCATTTACTGACCAGGGTACATTAATTCAGACTTGTTAAGAC
>JBGALP010000037.1:0-28180 GCA_044223805.1 Agriterribacter sp. | reverse complement strand
CAAATTTGAAATTTGTGAATCAATGTCGTTCACTTAAGGCTTTATGTTCCAGAGGACCCGGCATTTTTCTCAGCCGGCTTACTCCTATATTGCACTTTTAAAGAATTATAATGAAAACAATTTGGCACGAACTAAATTGCTTTCGAAATCATAAGGCATTCTTTGCCGGTTGATGCTGACCAGCCTGCATGACAGCATCAACCGGCGGGGACCACTACCGTTTGTTTAATTATAAATATCAGTATGAATATAATTATTACCGGGGCATCAAGAGGTTTTGGAAAATCATTAGCTGAACTATTCGCGTTAAATGGACATACTATATATATATGTTCACGAAACGAAACATTACTGTTTGCAACAAGAGATGAATTGGTTAGTCGTTTTCCTGAATGCGTTATACACGCAAAGGCATTTGATGTAAGTATAAAAGAGCAGGCGCAAGCTTTCGGGGAATGGGTACTATCTTTTAATATTCCTGTAGATGTGCTGATAAACAATGCCGGTTCTTTTGAACCCGGCAGTGTTTACAATGAACCTGAAGGAACGTTGGAAAATATGATGGCTGTAAATTTGTACAGCGCTTATCATTTAACCCGTATACTTATTCCATCAATGGTAACACGCAAAAGCGGTCATGTTTTTAATATGTGTTCTATCGCTTCCTTACAGGCTTATGCTAACGGTGGCGCATACAGCATAAGCAAATTTGCCCTGGCGGGATTCTCAAAAAATCTAAGAGAAGAAATGAAACCTTACGGTATTAAGGTTACCACCGTGTATCCGGGCGCCGCATATACTGATTCATGGTCAGGGTCAGGAGTTAATCCTGAACGCATTATGGAATCGAACGATATAGCAAAAATGATTTATGCCGCTTCGCAACTTTCGCCACAGGCATGTGTGGAAGATATTATTTTGCGCCCGCAGTTAGGGGATTTTTGGCATTTGAAATTTGAGATTGCTTGCAGGTTACAGGTTCAAGACCTGGCGGGTTTTAAATCACACTTACAAATATTTAGCATCTTTAATAAACCCATCGGGCTTTGGTGTGCTGACTGCTGATAGCTCATGGCTGATTTTCAAATATATATTGCTTATCTTCTTTTGCTGAAGCATACACCGCCAATACAATTTCAACTGCTTTCCTCGATTCAATGCCATCAATTTCAAACTTTCTTCCTTCATCAAGCGCACTGATAAATGCTGAAATATTATTGGCATGCATTTCAAATGGAATAGCCGATGGATTGGAAGAACCACTGCCGGAAGTATTTTGCTGATTAGCGGCGATGATGTTTTCATCTTCCGCAATTTCCTCACGAAACTGCCAAACCTTTACCTGGTTATCTTCCATTACTACAGTTCCTGCATCTCCCGTAATACTTATTTTGCGCGGCTGACCAGGAAATGAAGCGGTAGATCCATAAATACTTCCCAGCGCTTTATTTTTAAAACGAACGATAGCCGTAGCAGTATCTTCTGTTTGTATGTTATGCGCAAGTGTGGCTGTGTAAGCCTGTAAAGAGTGCAACGGTCCTGCAAAATATTGCAGCATATCAACCATATGAATGGATTGATTCATTAACGCTCCGCCGCCATCCAATGCCCATGTTCCTCTCCATTTGCTTTTATAGTATTCATCGCTTCTCCACCATGGCACGTCAACGGCTATATGTGTTAGTACACCAAACCTTCCTTTATCAATAGCTTCTTTTATAGAACGTACACCTGATGTGAAACGATAATTAAAAATCCCGCCAAGCTGCGTTCCGGCTTTGGCATGCGCGGCAATCATTTCATCAATCCTTTCTAACGTAATATCGAGGGGTTTTTCACACAATACATGTTTGCCTTGCTTTGCGGCTTCTACCGCAGGCTCTTTATGCAAACCGCTTGGGGAGGCGATGGTTACTATATCTATTTCATCACTGCGCAGCATCTCAGTATAATCTTTAAAAAACTTGCATTGATATTTTTCCGAAAGTTGTTTTGCTCTGCCCGAACCACCATCGCAAAAACCTACCAGCTTTGTATTAGGTAAATGTTCAATAGACTTTGCATGAAAATCAGCAACCATCCCGGCGCCTATAATGCCAATGTTCCAGCATTTCATTGTGTTGAATTAATAGATAATAAATGGTGAAAGATAAAAGAGAAAACGTGAAACGATAAACGTCAAACGTGAGAATCTCACTTTTATCTTCTCACGTCTCACGATGTATTTTACTAAGGAAGGCTATCTTTTATTTTATAACTGGCATAATTGGTTTTAGCAAATACACCCGGTGATGCGTGGCTTCCCTGTGGAAAATCAAGATTTACGAAGTTTACATTTTTTAAAGTAGTAAGATTAAGCACTACAGTAGATAAATATTCTGCGGCACCCGCAGTGCCCATGTCGTTTGAAAAGGTAAATGAGCTATCAATTTTCGCATACACCGTATCGTTAGATAGCCGGTCGAATTTCAGGTGTATATTAGGGTAAATAGAGTTAACTCCATTTACTACGCTTTCGGGTTCTGTAATTTCAATGGTATCCTTATACACGGCAGTCTTGGTCTTTTTGTAATCATCAATGGTCCAGAATAATACGGTATCTGGTTGTTCAATGATGGTTTGTTCTATAGTGGTACTGTCGCCCGTGGCAGGATTCGCGCCTTTATCGCCGCTGGTGCAGGCATAAAAGAAAATGGTGGAGAGAATGATAAGAAAAGTCGGTTGTGTATAATTTTTTTTCATACTTCAAGGTACTAAATCAACAGAAGTACAAAATTATTTTAACAAATTATAGGCCACAAAACTTAATACATAAGCCAGCAAACTCATATAGCCTAATTGTACCAGGGGCCATTTCCACGAACGTGTTTCTCTTTTTACAATAGCCAATGTGCTCATGCATTGCATGGCAAAAACATAAAACACCATCAGCGATACACCTGCGGCGAGTGTATATATTTTTGCCCCATCAGTCCAGGTAGCGGCATGCATTTTTTCACGCAGTGTAACGTCGTTTTCATCAGCATCCTCTCCCACGCTGTAAATGGTAGCCATCGTACCTACAAATACTTCGCGGGCGGCAAATGATGTAATAAGGGCAATGCCTATTTTCCAATCGTAACCCAACGGTTTTATTACAGGTTCGATGGTTTTGCCCAGTATACCAACGTATGAATTTTCGAGCAAGGCTGCTTTTTTTTCTTCTTCAATTAATTGGGCGTTATTGGGGTTTTGCTGCAGCATTTGGGTGTACTTTGTTTCTACAGCCTGCATTCTGCCCGGAGGTCCGTAAGAACTTAACAACCATAGTACGAGTGAAATAACCAATATTACCTTACCCGCCTGAAAAGTAAATATTTTGGCTTTTTCAAACATGGTGGTAAAAACATTTTTCCATCGTGGGGTACGGTATACCGGTAGTTCGAGAATGAAAAAGCTTTTTTCTTTTATTTTAATAACAAATTTCAATACATATGCTACGCCTAATGCTACCACAACGCCAAGTAAGTAAAGTCCCGTCATTACCAAACCGTGCAAACTGATGAAACCTAAATACCATTTATCAGGAATAACCAGTGAAATGAGAATAATATATACGGGCAACCTTGCACTACAGCTCATGAGTGGCGAAATAAGAATGGTTAACAACCGCTCCTTTTTATTTTCAATATTGCGGGCGCTCATAATAGCAGGCACAGCGCAGGCAAAACTGCTGATCATGGGCATAACACTTTTTCCGTTTAAACCCACTTTGCGCATAAGCTTATCCGTTAAAAAACTTATCCGCGCCATATAGCCTGTATCTTCCAGAATGGTAATCAACCCAAACAGAATCATGATCTGGGGTATAAAAACCAGTATGCCACCCAATCCCGCTATAATACCATTTACCAAAAGATCGCTTAACCAGTTTTGCGGCAGAATGCCATACAACCAGGTACTGAAAGCCCCAACCACCCATTCAATGGCATCCATTGGGTAAGAAGCCAGCCAGAAAATACTTTGAAAAAGTAAGGCGAGCACAGCAAGCAGAATCAGGTATCCCCAGGTTTTATGCAATAAGATTTTGTCGAGCTTTTCTGTAGCCAGTTGTTTTTCTTTTGGATCTGCTTCTACCACATTTTGCTGCATGATATGCTTTATGCGGGCATACCGTTGTGTAATTTCTTCCGCCTGTACTTTGGTGTGATTGAAGTCATACTTTTTTTCAATGCTTTCAATATGCTCCTGTACATTATTATCCAACGAAAACGATTCATGGTGAATCAGGTAATGAATAGCGGCATAATCACTGATATCGGGGAAAATCTTTTTTACATCTGTTACAGCGTTTTGTGCTAATGCACCAGCTTCTGAAAAATTCCATGAAGGTGGCTTATATAAATGTTTGGCAGTTTGTTCTATGGCTTTTTTAAGCTCATGTATGCCCCTGTTTTTCCTGGGATTAACAGGTATTACAGGCACACCTAACGATCTTTCCAAACCGCCTATATCAATAACAATACCTTTTTTAGAGGCGATGTCCATCATTGTAAGCGCTACTACAACCGGCTTTTTTAAATCAATAACCTGCGATACAAAGAGGAGATTGCGTTTAAGGTTGCTGGCATCTGCTATTAGCACATATAACTCGGGATTTTCGGTACTGCCGGGGTTCATCAACACATTGTAGGCTACCCATTCATCTGCCCTGCGTGGATATAAACTATACGTACCGGGCAGGTCAATAATATTAGCATCCAATGTATCGGATATTTTACTCTCGCCCGATTTCTTGTCTACCGTTACCCCGGGAAAATTACCCACTTTTTGATTTAGTCCTGTAAGGGCATTAAACAAAGAACTTTTACCACTGTTGGGGTTACCGATTAACGCAATATGTAATTGTTGTCTCAATGTTGAAAATTAGGGAATTTGCAAAAATAAGGTCTTATTGTTTGCGGGGTGTTACGAATTTGGATAAGATTACGGGTTAATTAAGATAAAAAATCTCCCATCTCTCAAATTAACATTTTTACACAATTACGGATTTTCAAAGTATTGTAAGGTAAACAATCATAATCCATGCTGTTTATTATAAAAGTGTATATACTATGGCATGAAAAATGAAATAATGAATTATCATGAGTAATTATAACTTTGCCCGGGATACAAAAAGGAATACTACCAGAATGAGAAAATTATTGTTTTTTTTATTGCTTTCCACGCCAACCCTTTTTTTACATGCTCAAAAATTAAAAAAGGCCGATAGAACGATAATAGAAAATCTTAAAACAACCATCGGTTTTCTTGCTGATGATAAGCTGGAAGGGAGACGGGCTGGTACAGAAGCTGAGAAGGCTGCAGCAGAGTATATTATTACCGCATTTAAAGAATCAGGATTGTCGCCTAAAGGTGATAAAGATACCTACCTGCAGGCTTTTGATATTCCGGATGGGCGAAAGATAAATAACGGAACACTGTTTAGGGTTAACGGCAAGGAAATGGTAGTAGAGGAAGATTATCTGCCACTCCCTTTCAGTGCTAATGCGGCTGTTGCTGAAGTACCTGTGGCCACTTCTTTGTCAGAGAAAGGTGTACCCTGGTTTATGGATATTGAAGCTGTAATAGAAGACAATAAAGACAATCCTCATTTTGACATTTATGAGCACATAAAAAAAGAAGTAAAGATTTGTGCTGATAAAGGCGCTACTGCGTTGGTGGTATATAATAGCGGAAGTATAGAAGATAATATCCGCTTTAACAGGCAAGATAAATCTCCCGTTGTTTCTATTCCCGTATTTTATCTTACAAAAAACGGCAAACAAAAATACCTGAAAGATGCTTCAGCTACTTATGATATTCAGCTTAAGGTAGACATCAGCAAAAGTTCAAGAACGGGGCATAACGTTATTGGCTACCTTAATAACAATGCGGCTTCTACCATCATTATTGGCGCGCATTACGATCACCTGGGGCATGGAGAAGATGGCAATGCTTTTATGAGTGGGAATGAAAAACAAATATTTAACGGCGCTGATGATAATGCCAGCGGAACCGCGGCTTTATTAGAATTGGCTAAGCTGCTGAAGAAATCAAAATCCCGGATGAACAATTATCTTTTTATTGCTTTTTCGGGTGAAGAACTGGGTTTATTCGGATCAAAATATTTTACATCTTATCCTACTGTAGATCTTTCATTGGTAAATTATATGATCAATATGGATATGGTGGGCAGGTTGAGTGATAGCACTAAAACCATTACAATTGGCGGAGTGGGTACTTCTCCTGTATGGAAAGATGTATTGTATTCTCAAAAGTCTGCTCCGTTTTCAATAAAAGTAGATTCAAGCGGAATCGGACCAAGCGATCACACTTCTTTTTACCTGAAAAAAATACCCGTGCTCTTTTTCTTTACAGGGCAACATCACGATTATCATAAGGTTTCAGACGATGCGGATAAAATCAATTACACAGGTGAATTATATATCATTAAATACATCAATGAATTAATTGCAGATCTTAACAAAAAAGGGAAGCTTGCCTTTACGCCTACCAAAGAAACACAAAGCGGTACTACTGCTAAGTTTTCAGTTACTATAGGTATTATGCCTGACTATACGTTTGATGGTGCTGGCGTGAGAGTTGATGGTGTAAGTGAAGGAAGGCAAGCTCAAAAAGCCGGAATGCAAACAGGTGATATTGTGACTGCTTTAGGTGATAATACAGTTACCACGCTGGAAACATATATGCAGGCATTATCAAAATTTAAAAAAGGCGATAGCACAGTAGTAACAGTGAGGAGAGGGAAGGAGCAATTGAAATTTGATATTACATTTTAAGCAGGTGAATAGTAAATGATGAATAGAATGATGAGTAGTTGAGTTTAGAAAAGCATTAAGCGTTCTTTAAAAAACATTCGTCTTTATTTATTGCCTACTCACTGCTGCCTGCTATCTGTATTGACAATTCACCATTCACTATGAAGCTCTCTATAGATAATAACGCGCTGGCAGAAGACTTCTTTTCTGATATATTGAAAATAACAACAATAGTAGAAGATGAGTCATTTATCAAAAAGCAGCCGTTGTACCGGTGAAGGATTTACTAAATCGAAAATAACTTTCTAGTCGATGCTGAACCAGGCGCTAGCGAGAACTGGTCAATTAAAATTACAAAGTTGAATTTAGCATTCGTGTACCTAAATTCATTTACTGGCAAAAAAAGGGCGACAATATTTTTTTTCTATTTATGAGTATGGTGCAGTATTACCCAAACATAAAAGCACGTCGTTGGTAAATTATATTTATGCAAACCATCTGTTCTTTATGATGTAATTTTCTAATTTACGGTATTGATGCACAAATAGACAGTTATTATACGCCATCTTGATTTTTTATGGCTGTTCAAGGGTGATGATGTTTGAGCGATGCATCACATCAACTAAGACTGCGGGTATAAGATGCAACAATCTATATAAAAAATATAGCTGAACGACGTAACTGATAACAGAACTGGATAAGGATAAGATCAAGAATAAGATGCATTTGGTTTTTTAGGGGTTTGTGGTTTGATCACCACCGTTGGAATATAGTTTGACAAACCCCAAACAAAAACCATAAATTTTAAACCATAAACTTTTTTATATGTGGCACGAAGAAAATAACGCCTTATACCAAAAGTTTGAATTCAAAAACTTTTCTGAGGCTTTTGCTTTTATGACAAGGGTTGCGCTTGAAGCTGAAAAAATGAATCACCATCCTTTATGGAAAAATGTATACAACCAGGTAGAGATCTGGCTCAATACCCACGATGCCGGCGACGTTGTTACAGAAAAAGACAGGAAACTGGCTTCAAAAATTGATGGGTTACTGTAATTTTCATCACACTTCTGTAAGCGCTTTATGAAACAAACATTTATTACAATCCATGACAAACCTTATGTATAAAAGCCAATTTTCCTAAAACAGGTGAAGATATTACAAATGGATATGCATCTCTGAGCCCCATGCTTCGGTTAAGGCTGTTTAATACTGCAGTTAATGGTAGCCATAAATTAATGATATGTTCAAAACTTTTCATGTGGTAGGGATTATCGGTAACGGCTACACTAAAATTCGAAATGGTGTCTTTTATAACCGGATGAATACCCAATCCAAACGCATAGGCTGTTTCCAATGTGTCAACAATGTGCAGGTAATGCGCCCATGTTTCTGCCCAATCTTCCCATGGGTGTGTGCTGGCATAAGCACTGATGATATCTTCAAACGTAGATTCCAGTTGGGCGGAGCTCCATTGGCATAATGTGCTTTCAGTGCCTCTTCATAATGCGCCTGCTCGCCCAATCTTTCCATGGGTGTGTGCCAAACAATTGCCTGAATTCATACAGGTAATTTGTGTCATCGCCAAACAATTGCCCGTCCCAGTAATAATGTCCTACTTCGTGCCTGAAATGACCTAATACGGTGCGATACACTTCTTCCATATTACGCCTCGCCATTTCTCTTTCTATATCATCTGCTTCCGCAATGTTAATGGTTATCAGTCCTTCATCGTGCCCCGTTAATACTTTCTTTTTACCGTCTGCTTTAAAGTCGAATAACAACCCGGTGGAAGGTTCTTTTAATTTACTGGTCAGCGGTAAATTCAATCTTAGTAAACTGTATACCAGCCTGTGCTTAGCCAATTCCAGTGTTTGCCATCTTTGCAGGTAGTCGGGATTAGTAATATCAGGAATGGTGCGGTTAAGTTCACAAGCCTTACATAATCCGTTGCCGTCGTTTTGCGGCACTATCCAGTTACAGCTATTGTATACCCGGTTGCTGCAATATTGATACACGGTAGTGATATTATTATCCCATGGAATAATCACTCCATTGTTGCTGCTTACTATGGGGATAAATTCGAGTGACTGAGGTTCAAACCCCAGTTGCATCCCGCAGTTTTCGCAATAATAATTTTCAAAATATAGTGGTTGAGCGCAATGAGCGCATTTAAATAATTTCATACGAGCGTTTTATTAAGGTGTTTGCTTGTAAACCAATTTTGTGCCGATGAATAAGGAGATAGAAATTTGCAGGTTTATTATGCTGTTGTGCCCGATGTAATTAATTTATTGATCACTTCGGGATAATGCGCATGCTCCAGTTCATGAATTTTTCGCGCAAGGGTTTCGGGGGTGTCTGTTTTATCTATAATGCAGGTAGCCTGAAAAATAGGCGCGCCATGATCAAAATGCTCATCTACATAATGAACAGTAATACCGCTTTGGGTTTCGCCTGCCGCTATCACCGCTTCGTGCACAAAATGACCATACATGCCTTTGCCGCCAAATTTGGGCAAAAGAGCCGGGTGTATGTTTATTATGTGTAATGGAAAAGCGTGTATCAATGAAAGGGGAATCTTCCATAAAAAACCAGCAAGAATAATCCAATCAATCCGGAGTGTTTTTAATTCTTCAACATATCCATCTTCGCGGAAAAATTTACCCTTCTCAATAATAAGTGTCGCTATTTTTTCTCTTTCGGCTATTTTCAGTACCCCTGCTTCGGGTTTGTTGCTTACAATAACCGCTATTGTTACCTGGGGATGATTACGGAAATAGTCAATGATTTTTTGAGCATTGCTGCCAGCACCGGAAGCGAAAATGGCAAGACGGATTTGAGATAACGGGTTTTTCGTTTGTGGTTTTTCGTTTATCGTTTCACGTTTCAAGTTTCCTGCAGGCTGATCGCTGATACCTGACTGCTGATTGCTGCCCGCTGATAGCTCATTACTGGCTCCTGGCTCCTGCCTTCTGCCTTTTCCCGCCATCCATCTCAACAACTTCTTTTCATACTGCCAGAAAAAACTCAACTGTCCCAACAGAGATGCTACTGTTAATAAAATAACCTGGTAACCAAATACTAATATCACCAGGCGAAGTAACAATTTCCAGATCCAGTTGGTTTGATCAGTAAAGCCTACCCACCAAGTAATAACTTTTGTAATATATGCGGTAGTGATACCGGTTATGGCAAAAACCAGCAATATCATAAAAAGCTGAATACCCGAAACCTTCCATTTTTGCTGTAACTTATTAAACATTGATGGGTGCAAGATGCCAAAAAAGCCCGAGAAAAGTGTATGCATATAAACAAAAAATGGAACTATGATCAGGTTACAAAAACATGACAAAAAAATATACACTATAGGCGGAATCGGCTGAAACGTAGGCCAGACAAGTAAAAATTTTTTTCTAAAATGTTAATATTTTATCAGCATCCTGTGCTACTTTTGCAGCGAACCGGATAAAGCCACATCATCACAAACTCCTTGGTTACAATGAGCTATCACCGACAAACTGTAAATAGACTTTTTTTTGGATCAGCACTGGTAGTTTTTCTTTCTTTTTGGGCTAATACAGCTAATGCGCAGGATGGTAAAGCCATTTTTAATCAAAAGTGTGCAACCTGTCATAGTATATTCAAGCCATTAACGGGGCCTGCATTAGGAGGTCTGGAAGAAAGAGGACCTTGGAGTGATAGAAAAAAATTATACGCCTGGGTTCACAACCCGGCAGGCTTCATGGCAAGTGACCCCTATACTCAAGGTTTAAAAACGCAATTCAATGGGGTTATAATGACTGGCTTTCCCGATTTGAAAGAGCCAGAAATTGATGCAATAGTTACTTATATTAACACAACATTCGCGGCTGGACCCGGCGGTAGTGCAAAACCTGGTGGTGATACTGCAGGAAGTGGAGCAAAAGAACCCGAAAGCGACAATACCTTATTATTTGGGGTACTTACATTAATATTAGCAGTTGTAGCCCTTACTTTACTGCAGGTTAACAGCAATCTGAAGAAAATGTCTGACGATAAGGAAGGCATTCCTGCTTCAGAACCTGTTCCTTTCTTCAGAAACAAATTATACATAGCACTCGGCATCATCGCCCTGTTTTTAGTAGGTGGTTATGTAACTATACAGGGTGCTGTTGGTCTAGGACGTCAGCAGAACTACGAACCCGTTCAACCTATATTTTACTCTCACAAAGTACACGCAGGTATAAACCAGATCAGTTGTTTGTATTGCCACACCGGTCCGCAGGAAGGCAAACAGGCTACCATCCCTTCGGTTAACGTGTGTATGAACTGCCATATGGCTATAAACGAATACACCAAGGGGCCTGCTCTTACCAGACCCGATGGCACAGAAGTGAACGGAACCGCGGAAATTAAGAAATTATATTCCTATGCCGGATGGGACGAAACCAAGCAACAGTACACCGGTAAAGGAAAACCCATTGAGTGGACACGTATTCATAATCTTCCCGACCACGTATATTTTAATCACTCCCAGCACGTGGTTGTAGGTCAACAGCAATGCCAGACCTGCCATGGCAATATTACCGAAATGGATGAAGTGCATCAGTTTGCCGATTTAAGTATGGGCTGGTGTGTTAACTGCCACCGCAACACAAAAGTGCAGTTTGAAGGCAATAAATTCTATAGCATTTACGAGAAATTTCACAACGATATTAAAGATAAAAAGATTGATAGTGTAACCGTGGAAATGATTGGTGGAATTGAATGTCAGAAATGCCATTATTAATTATGGCCGTTTTAAAATGTAAATGATAACAAAGAGAAAGATTGTTTCATATGCGTTTTCATTCCGCAGCTTAGCGGCGGAATAATTCTCAAATCACTTAATAAATGGAGCAAAAAAAGTACTGGCAAAACTTAGGCGAACTAAACAATACAGAAGGTTACCAGAAATTAGTGAAGGATGAATTTCAGGAAGATCTTCCATTGGTAGAAAATACCAGTGGTTTGCTCGACGCCAAAACCCCGCGCAGAGATTTTTTGAAATATGTGGGTTTCAGTACAGCAGCTGCCGCTGTTGCTGCTGGTTGTGAAATGCCGGTTAGAAAAAGTATTCCCTATCTCAACAAACCCGAAAATCTTTCTCCCGGTATAGCTCAATACTATGCCACTACATATGTGTCAGAAGGAGATGTTGTGCCTGTTGTAGCAAAAGTAAGAGACGGACGTCCTATAAAAATTGAAGGTAACGACAAGTCGTTTCTTAATGGAAAAGGTGAGGGAACTTCATCCAGGGTACAGGCTTCCGTGCTTGACCTGTATGATACAGCCCGTCTTCGTTGGCCTGCTGAAGTTGTAAATAAGGAAGTAAAAGAATTAAAATTATCTGACGCGCTCGACAAAAAGATCATGGAGGGATTGAGCGGAGCGGCTGTCATACTTACATCAACCATCAATTCGCCAACTACCAAACAGGTTATAGCTGAGTTTATTGCTAAATATCCGGGCAGCCGCCATGTACAATACGATGCAGTATCGTACAGCGGAATGCTTCAGGCTAATGAAATTTCTTATGGTAAAAAGGCATTGCCTTCTTATCATTTTGAAAAAGCAAAAGTGATTGTATCACTCGATGCTGATTTCCTTGGCACATGGTTAACCAGTGAGTTATACGCCAATCAATACGCCGAAGGCAGAAGAATAAACCAGAAGAATCCTGAAATGAGCAAGCACATTCAGTTTGAAGGTGTACTCAGTCTTACAGGGGCCAATGCTGATGATAGATTTTTGATCCGCCCTTCAGAAACCGGCGCGGTAGTATTAAACCTGCTGGCTAAATTGGGTGCCGGCGTAAGCGCTCCTGCCATAACAGATGAAAAAGTAAAGAAAGGCATTGATCTTACCGCATCATTATTGAGTGCTAATAAAGGCGCTGCATTGGTGGTTTGCGGAAGCAACGATCCCAATATACAGGTACTGGTAAACGCCATTAATGAATTAATTGGCGCTAACGGTGCTACCATCAACTGGGCTGCTCCGCTTCAGATCCGCCAGGGTATTGATAGTGATATGGATCAGTTGGTAAAAGATCTGAACAGTGGTCAGGTAAGTACATTATTCGTTTACGAAGCTAATCCTGCTTACAATTATCACGATGCTCCTGCTTTCATAAGTGGCTTGCAGAAAACAAAATTATCCGTTTCATTTAACGACAGGGCAGATGAAACTTCTGTACTGTGTAAGTATATTATTCCCAGCCCGCACTATCTTGAAAGCTGGGGTGATGCTGAAGCAAGAGTAGGTTTTTTCAGTTTACAGCAACCTACAATCGAACATCTGTTTGCTACCCGTCCATTCCAGACTTCATTGCTTAAATGGGCAGGAAACAATACAGATTACGATGAATACTTTAAAAAATACTGGGTAGCCAAAATGGGTAGCCAGGAAGCTTTTGACAGAGCATTGCAGGTAGGAGTTGTTGAGCCGGAAACCGTAGCTTTCGCATCACTTCCATACGCAGGCGCTGCCACCGCAGATGCTGCCGCAAAAGTTGCATCAACTAAAACCGGGGCACAACCAGAATTAGTATTATATCAAAAAGTAGCTATAGGTACGGGTGCTAATGCTAATAATCCCTGGTTACAGGAAATGCCTGATCCCATCAGCCGTGCTACATGGGATAACTATGTAATGATTTCTTATGCTTTGGCTAAGGAACTGAACATTACGCTGGATGATCATTACGAAGTAGAATTTAAAAAGCCACTCGTAGAGTTTACCATCAATGGTAAACCGGTTAAACTGCCTGTGTTGGCTATAGCGGGTATGCATCCTAAAGTAATGGCATTGGCTGTGGGGTATGGACGCACAGAAGTTGGAAAAGCCGGCGCTAATGTTGGTTATAATGCCTATCCGCTGGTGAATGCCAAAGGAGCTACAAGACAGTATTATACTACCGAAATAGGAGCTTCAAGAAATACAAACGAAACTTACGATATTGCCTACACACAAACACACAACCAGTATGAAGGTCGTATAGAAGTAGTAAGAGAATATACGCTGGAAGATTTTAGAAAAAATCCTGAAGCTACTTTGCATTATCGTGAAGAATTAGCGGAAGATTTTGCCAAGAACACCGGTAATTTCAGAGAAGAGGCGACATTGTATCCCAATTACGAATCTCCCGGTGCGCATTGGGGAATGAGTATAGATCTTAACTCCTGTACCGGTTGTGGTGCTTGTACTATTGCATGTACTGCAGAAAACAATATTCCTGTTGTTGGTAAGAGTGAAGTAAAACGTTCGCATGAAATGCATTGGTTACGTATTGACCGTTACTATGCATCTTACAGAGATAATACTGAAGGCGACGATCTTAACGTGGTGTTTATGCCAATGCTTTGTCAGCATTGTGATAACGCACCTTGTGAAAACGTTTGCCCAGTATCTGCAACTAACCACAGCACCGAAGGTTTAAACCAGATGGCGTATAACCGCTGTATTGGTACAAGATATTGCGCTAATAACTGTCCTTTTAAAGTACGTCGCTTTAACTGGGCTGATTATACTGGTGCAGACAGCTTCCCCGATAACCAGCAGTTTGGTGTAGTAGGTGGTTTGGATAATTCGGTATTGCAGATGAACGATGATCTTACCAGGATGGTATTGAATCCTGATGTAACTGTTCGTTCACGTGGTGTTATTGAAAAATGTTCTTTCTGTGTTCAACGTTTGCAGGAAGCGAAACTGAAAGCGAAAAAAGCACAGGATCCATCTATAATAAGAGACATAAAAACAGCTTGTGTTCAGGCTTGTTCTACCGGAGCTATTGTATTTGGTAATGTAAACGATAAAGAAAGCAAAGTATATAAACTTCGTCACGAGCAACAGAATCAGCGTACATACTATGCTTTGGAACATATACATGTGCTGCCGAATATCAGTTATTTGGCTAAGATCAGAAATACAGACAGACCCGTTGGTGTAAAGGAAGAAGAACCCGTAGTAGCAGAAAAGAAGCAGGCTATTCCTGAAGAAGCACATCACTAAGAACCAGTAGCAAGTTTAGAAGAACCGTAATAAAAAGATCAGCATTTTCAACCATAAATGTATTCTGCAAAGGATACAGGTAAAATAACGAGTCAATGAGTTTGATTAAATACGAATCTTTCGTCAGGGAACCATTGGTAGATGGAGACAAAACCTACGGCAAGGTAACGGAGGATATTGTGTATACCATCGAAGCCAAACCAACGCGTTTATGGTACATCGGGTTTTATATTTCCGTTGCATTGTTATTGTTCGGTGTATATTCTATTTACAGAGACGTAACATATGGTATCGGTCAGTGGAACCTTGGTAAAACCATTGGTTGGGGTTGGGATATCACCAACTTCGTGTGGTGGGTTGGTATTGGTCACGCCGGAACATTGATCTCTGCAATCTTATTGTTATTCCGCCAGGGATGGAGAACCGGTGTAAACCGCGCGGCAGAAGCAATGACAATTTTCGCGGTAATGTGCGCTGGTCAGTTTCCTATCTGGCACATGGGTAGGGTTTGGATGGCGTTTTTCGTTATGCCTTATCCAAACAGCCGCGGTGCTTTATGGCCAAACTTTAACTCACCTCTTTTGTGGGACGTATTTGCGATATCAACTTATTTCACCGTTTCATTGCTGTTCTGGTACTCAGGTTTATTGCCTGACCTTGCTATACGCGCGATCGTGCCAAAACAAAACTCAGAAAATTATTATACGGTATCGCTTCTTTTGGATGGAGCGGTTCAACCAAACACTGGCAACGTCATGAAAGCTTATCGCTGGTATTGGCCGGCTTAAGTACACCACTTGTATTGTCAGTGCACACTATCGTATCGTTCGACTTCGCTACATCAATTGTTCCCGGATGGCACACTACCATCTTCCCTCCATACTTCGTTGCTGGTGCGGTGTTCTCTGGTTTTGCCATGGTGCAAACACTGATGCTGATTACCCGCCGTGTAATGAACCTGCAGGATTATATTACCCTTGGGCACATTGAGGCGATGAACAAAGTAATTGTATTAACCGGTTCTATTGTAGGTTGCGCTTATCTTACTGAATTGTTTATAGCATGGTACGGCGCCAACACATTTGAATACGATATCTTCTTTAAATACCGTATAGCCGGCGCTTATGGCTGGAGCTATTGGTTGATGATGACATGTAACGTAATCAGCCCGCAGTTGTTCTGGTTCCAGAAATTAAGAAGAAATATCGGCTTTACTTTCTTTATGAGTATAGTGGTAAACGTGGGTATGTGGTTTGAACGTTTTGTAATTATCGTTTCCTCATTGTACCGCGATTATCTTCCGTCTTCATGGTCTTTATATTATCGCCCAACTATATTCGAAATCGGTTTTTACCTTGGTACATTCGGATTGTTCTTTACCTGTTATTTCCTTTTCTCTAAATATTTCCCCGTTATTGCTATAGCGGAAATTAAGCATGTATTGAAAACAACAGGCGAGAGTTATAAAGAAAAAATGGCTGATCTGGAAAATCTTAGCATGGAAGAATTTTATGCAAAGACGCATCATCATGAGGAACATCACCATGAAGAGCACCATTGATAGATTGGCTTGAAGAAAAGACAATAGTATTTAGAACATAATTACTCACCTTAAAAAACGAATAGTTTAAGGTTATGAATATAAAAAAATTTGTAGTTGGTTGTTTTGATGATGAGGCTGTACTGTTTCCCGCAGTAAAAAAAGTGCGGAAAGCAGGATATAAGATGCATGATATCTATACGCCGTTTCCTATGCATGGTTTAGACCAGGCAATGGGACTAAGAGAAACAAGGTTGCATACGGCAGGGTTTGTTTACGCACTTACCGGTACTACTACCGCGTTGTCTTTTATCAGTTGGGTGCTAACCAGAGACTGGATTCAGAACTACGGTGGTAAACCACACTTTTCTCTTCCCGCATGGATACCCATCATCTTCGAATTAACTGTATTGTTTTCAGCGGTTGGTATGGTGCTTACATTTTGTTACCTGTGCCAGATGGCACCTTTTGTAAAAAAGCATCATTTTCATTTGCGCGCTACAGATGATCTTTTTGTGATGGTGATAGAGTGTACATCAAAAACTAACGTAAAAGAAGTAGAAGCTTTCTTGACTACTGCCGGAGCTACAGAGGTGAACGTGCAGTTAGCGGAAACAGGCTGGTGGCTTGGTTTGTATAATAAGGATAGAAAATTATTTGAAAATAAACCAGATACGGTTACTGCTTAAAAGCAAAGACAAATTACTGAAGGAATGAAAAAAATATCGCTGATATCAATCCTGTTTTTCCTGATTCTTGTTAGCATCATAAGTTGTGATGATAAAACCAAACCAGGAAAAATATACATGCCTGATATGGCCTACAGCCGTGCTTATGAAACCTATTCGGAGAACGATCTGTTTCCTGATAAGCAAACCAACCGTACGCCTGTTTCTGGTACCATATCAAGAGATCAGTTATTACCTTTTTATATAGCTAAAGATGAAGGTGGTGATACTACTAACCACGGTAAAGCAAGGTTTATTCCTAATCCTTTGCCTGCTTTAGATTCTGCTCAAAGAAAAGAAGCTGAAAGATTATACCTTATATATTGCGGTATTTGCCATGGTGCTAAGTTAGATGGTAATGGTCCGTTATGGAAAGGTGGTGATGGTCCTTTTCCCGCGGCGCCAAAAGATCTTACTGATCCTGCTATTGCAGCTTTAGGAGATGGGCAGATCTATTACACCATCACTTACGGGAAGAACAAAATGGGAAGTTATGCCTCGCAGTTGAGCGATAAGCAACGCTGGATGGTAGTACATTATATTAAGGATAAGATAGCGAAACCAGCTCCAGCCGCAGCAGCACCTGCAGCAGACAGCACCGCTAAAAAATAAAAACTGATTCGCATTATTAAAACAAATTGATTGAGGAAATGATTAAGCAACAATTTGAAGTTCCGGCCGGGTATAAAAAATGGACTTATGGGTTATTGGCAGTAGGTATTATAGCGTTTATTGCCGGTCTTATTTTCCTGGGCTTCAGTAAAGATGAACATGATCAGACACGCTTTTGGGCAGTGCTACTGCAGAACAGTGTTTTCTTTTTATTGGTTTGTAATGCAAGCATGTTTTTTGTTTGTGCCGTTACCCTGGCGCATGGCGGATGGAATGTAACCTTCAGGCGTGTGCCGGAAGCTATTTCAGCTATAGTTCCCATTTTTGCTGTGCTTGCATTGCTGGTATTTATCGGCATTATTTCAGGGCACCAACATCATATTTACCACTGGATAGATAAAGAAGCTGTTGCGAATGATAAAATTCTGACCTGGAAAAAAGGATTTCTTAATCCTACTTTCTTTTTTACCTGGACGATTATTACATTAACTGTTTGGACACTTACCGGCAGAAAAATGCGCCAGTTATCTCGCAAGGCTGATGAAGGTCCAATGAGCAGGGAAGAATCAAAGAAATTTATATGGACCAATACCGTTTGGGCTGCTATATTCATAGTGTTCTTTGCCTTAACTACCGGTTCTACCATTCCATGGATATGGTTAATGAGTATTGATGCGCATTGGTATTCTACCATGTATAGCTGGTATACATTTGCAAGCTCTTTTGTATCTGGCATGTCTTTGATAGCATTGTTTATTATTTTCCTTAAAAATCATGGCTACCTGGAACAGACAACCCGGGAACAATTACATGATGTAGGTAAATTCATGTTTGCTTTCTCTATCTTCTGGACATACTTGTGGTTCTCTCAGTTCATGTTAATATGGTACGCGAATATTCCTGAGGAAACCATTTATTTTAAAACGAGAATGCAGGGACCCTACCGTGGCTTGTTCTTCCTCAACTTTATTGTAAATTTTGTGGCGCCGATTTTAATATTGATGACCAGAAACTCAAAGAGAAACTATGCCGTTATGACTTTTATGGCGGTAGTAATAATATTGGGGCATTGGCTGGATTTTTACCAGATGGTGATGCCGGGTACAGTAGGCGAACACTTTACTATTGGATGGTTTGAGTGGGGTACATTAGCTTTGTATATTGGTTTGATTATGTTTTTTGCAGGCAGAGCATTGGCAAAAGCTCCGTTGTTACCAAAGTATCATCCATACCTGAAAGAAAGTTTAATTCACCATACATAAGTAAAGGCAAGGATAAACAAGAATTATTAAAGCATAATTTTTATATAAGATGACCTGGACCGAGTATTTTGTTGTAATAATAGTAGTGCTGATATTCATTGTGGTTTTTCAAATCGCGAAGGCCAGTGAATATGTATCCGTGCTAAAAGGTGAAAAAAGAGCTTTTGAACAAAATAACCGTATCAATGCATTTTTGATGCTGGTGTTTCTTATTGTGGGACTCGCGGCTGCCTGGTGGTGCAACAAATTATTATACAAAAAAACATTGTTGTGGGTACCTTCTGCATCTGAACATGGCGAAGATATTGACCGGATGTTGTTTATTACCTTTTGGTTAACGGGTATCGTATTTATCATCACTCAGGTATTATTATTCTGGTTTGCTTTCAAATACCAATCTTCAGAAAAAAGAAAAGCGCATTATTTTCCGCATAATAACAAACTGGAGTTGCTTTGGACAGTTGTGCCGGCTATAGCACTAACCGTGCTGGTATCTTTTGGATTATATTACTGGTATAGAATTACCGGCGATGCGCCAAAAGAAGCTGTAGAAGTTGAAGTAACCGGACATCAGTTCGGATGGGAGTATCGCTATCCAGGAAAAGATGGTGTACTGGGACGTCAGAATTTTAAATTGGTAGATGCCGGAAAAAGTAATCCTTTAGGACAGGACTGGAAAGATGCTGCTAATCACGATGATCTGCATCCTTCGGAATTGCACCTGGTGGTAAATAAACCGGTAAGACTGGTTATCCGCTCTCAGGATGTAATACATGATGTTGGTCTTTCTCATTTCCGGTTAAAAATGGACGCTGTACCAGGTACGCCAACTACTATGTGGTTTACTCCCAAGTACACAACCGCCCAAATGAAAGACATTACAGGAGATGCTAATTTTGTGTATGAAATCTCCTGTGATCAGATGTGCGGCGCAGGACACTATTCAATGAAAGGAACGATTGTTGTGGAAACACAGGCAGAATACGATAAATGGATCGCGTCGCTAAAACCACAGTATCTTACAGCGTATCCCGATGGTGAAGCAAAACCAGCGGCCGCTGTTGTGGATACGGTGAAAGTGGCAGAAAAACCGGTTGCCATGAATGCCGCCCATTAATTTTATTTGAACAAGACCCTTTGAGTCACAAAAAAAATTGGAATGAGTAACGAAATCACAATAGAACACGGAGTAAGCGCTCACGAAGTACACGAGCATCATGACGGTCACCATCATCATGAAACGTTTATTACCAAATATGTGTTTAGCCAGGATCACAAAATGATCGCCAAACAATTTCTTATTACAGGTATTATCTGGGCTATCATAGGTGGTTTAATGTCTGTATTGTTTCGTATACAACTGGGTTATCCTGATGTGAGTTTGCCATGGCTGGAAGATATTTTTGGTCATTGGGCTAAGGATGGTAAAATAACTCCTGAGTTTTATTATGCGCTAGGTACCATGCACGGAACCATTCTCGTATTCTTTGTACTTACGGCTGGATTGAGCGGAACATTTGCCAACCTGCTTATTCCCTTCCAGGTGGGCGCCAGAGATATGGCTTCTCCTTTTTTAAACATGCTGTCTTACTGGTTCTTTGTACTGGCAAGCATTACTATATTAGCATCATTATTTATACAAACAGGTCCTGCATCCGGCGGATGGACAGTATACCCACCTTTAAGCGCTCTCGGTGGAGCTTCGCAAGGTTCCAAATTGGGTATGGATCTTTGGTTAACAAGTATGGCTTTGTTTGTGGTATCGCAATTATTAGGTGGCTTGAACTATGTGTCTACCATTCTTAACATGCGTACCAAGGGAATGACGATGACAAGGTTGCCTTTGACCATTTGGGCGATTCTGTTTACCGCTATTCTCGGTATCCTTTCTTTCCCGGTACTGTTCTCTGGTTTCATCTTATTACTGTTCGACAGACACCTGGGCACAAGCTTCTATTTGTCTGACATAGTATTAGGTGGAAATATACTACCCAACGAAGGTGGCAGCCCTATTCTTTATCAGCACTTATTCTGGTTCCTCGGGCATCCGGAAGTATACATCATCATATTGCCAACCATGGGATTGGTATCTGAGGTAATGTCAATCAATTCGCGCAAACCGATATTTGGTTATATGGCCATGATCGCATCTATGTTTGCTATTGCTTTGCTGGCGTTCCTCGTGTGGGCGCACCACATGTTTGTAACAGGTTTAAATCCATTGTTGGGATCCGTTTTCGTATTGCTTACGCTATTGATCGCAGTTCCATCAGCTATTAAAGTATTTAACTGGATTACTACTATATGGCGTGGTAATATTCGTTTTACGCCGGGTATGATGTTCTGTATAGGTTTTGTGAGCATGTTTATTTCAGGTGGTTTAACAGGTATTTTCTTGGGTAACTCTACACTCGATCTTCATTTACATGATACATACTTTGTTATTGCGCATTTCCATATTGTAATGGGGGTATCAGCCTTCATGGGCATGTTTGCTGGCATATACCACTGGTTCCCTAAAATGTATGGCAGGTATATGAACAATACACTCGGGTATATTCACTTCTGGATTACCATGGTTTGTGCGTATATAATATTCTGGCCAATGCACTACGAAGGTTTTGCAGGTATGCCACGCCGTTACTATGATTATGCAAGTTGGGAATCGTTCAAGCATTTTGTGGAACTCAACAGGGTGATCAGCTTTGCGGCAATACTGTCGTTCCTGGTTCAGCTCATGTTCGTATTTAACTTCTTCTATTCTATTTTCAAAGGAAGAAGAGTTACTACTAAAAATCCATGGGGTTCAACCACATTAGAGTGGACTACCCCTATCAGACCTGGTCATGGAAACTGGCCTGGTGAAATACCTGAAGTTCATCGCTGGGCTTATGACTATGGAAAAGATGGGAGAGATTTTATTCCGCAAACGGAACCGATTGGTAAGGATGAGTCAACGCATTAAAGATTTATTAAGGGCTACCAGGTGGCAACATTTGTTTAGCCCGATACATAAAAGAGTTTTTTGAAGGTGATGGATACACATGACAGGCTACAGCAGTCAGCTTCGTTTGTAGTAATTGATAAGCTCAAAGACTACATGCTGCTGATAAAATTTACGCTGAGTTTTACGGTAGTGTTTTCCTGTGTGATCAGTTATTTACTAGCGCCAGGTATCACTTTTAATTTAATATCAGTTCTTTTTTTATTTCTTGGTGGAATGCTTATTACAGGATCTGCCAATGCCATTAACCAGGTAGCAGAAAAAGATACCGATGCCCTGATGAAACGCACAGCTAAAAGGCCGGTTGCCAATGGAAAGATGACGGCTAATGAAGCCTCAGTTTTTGCGGCGGTTGCGGGAGTAGCAGGTGTGTTGATTATGGGTTTATGGTTTAACTGGACTTCAGCCATGTTGGGTGTAGCCAGTTTAATTATATACGGATTTATTTATACGCCGCTTAAAAAAGTGAGTTCAGTATCCGTGTTGGTAGGAGCTGTTCCAGGTGCGCTTCCCTGCCTGATTGGTTGGGTAGCGGGAACAGATAAATTGAGTGCAGGTGGTTGGGCATTATTCGCGATCCAGTTTTTATGGCAGTTTCCTCATTTTTGGGCGATAGCCTGGGTAGCGCATAATGATTATACAAGGGCTGGATTCAAGCTGATGCCATCAACTGCCGGGCCAACAAAATACTCGGCCATACAGGCGATTATTTATTCGCTGTTGATGATACCAGTTGGCATTATACCCTGGTTATTGCATATGAGCGGGCAGGTGAGTTTAATAATAGTGCTGATAGCGAACCTGTTTATGGTTTGGCAAAGCATCAGGTTATACAGAGAGATGAGCGTGCAGGCGGCAAGACGGGTAATGTTTAGTTCTTATATTTATTTGCCTATAGTGTTATTGAGTTTGTTGGCAGATAAGATAGCAGGCATTTAGAGAGGTGAATGGTTAATAGTGAATTGTGAAACGAGAAACGATAGACGTGAAACCTGTAACCTGTAACTGAGTTGAAAATAATAATCGAAACCGAATATAATGAGTGAAGTGATGAGTGTGCAGCGAAAAAAAATTCATCCGTACAAATTTAACCTGTGGTTAGGTTTGGCGGGTATAATAATGATGTTTGCAGGGTTAACCAGCGCCTATATAGTGAAGCGCAGTCAACCCGGATGGGAGAGTTTTAAACTTCCTGGCATTTTTCTGTACTCAACTATAGTAATATTGGCAAGCAGTATTACGGCGCAGGTAGCCTTAAAGGCGTTTAAGGAGCGGGAGATGGCGAGATACAGAACGTTCTTTGCAATAACAGGTATACTGGGCGTTTTATTTGTGCTGATGCAGATCAATGGCTTTTACCAGTTTGATAAGCAGGGAATGAAGATGATTGGTATTGGTTCAAATCCTGCGTATTCTTTTGTATTGGCTATAGCGGGTTTGCATATTGTACACGTGTTGGGAGGCGTTATAGCTTTGATCATTATATTTTTTAAAGCATTTGGCAGCAAAACGCGTAATTATAATAGTGTACCTATAGAAATTATAACCACATACTGGCATTTTGTGGATTTACTATGGGTGTATTTATTTGTGTTTTTTAGTTTTCTGCATTAGCATATTAATTGAGTATTTAAAAATTTCAACTGCATGTCAACACACGTACCGGCCGGATATAAATGGTGGACGGGAGGAAAAAGCCCTTACAATGTAAGTTATGGTAAACTCATGATGTGGTTTTTTCTATTGAGTGATACCTTTACATTTGGCGCTTTACTTATTTCGTACGGCACTATACGCGTTAGCCAGCCATTTTGGCCCGATCCTAACCATGTTTATAATTCGTTCCCTTTAATGGGGCATGCTAATTTACCATTGGCGTTTGTGAGCTTAATGACTTTTATTTTGATCATGAGTTCTGTTACAATGGTGCTTGCGGTACACGAAGGGCATAAAAGAAACAGGGCCGGTGTGGAGAAATGGTTGTTATGGACTATACTTGGTGGATTTATGTTTCTGGGTTGCCAGGCGTGGGAGTGGACGCACCTTATCACAGGTAGCCACCCGGTTCTGATTGATGGTGTGGTGCAGGAAATAGGCACTACTATAGCACAAAATCCGTTTGGTCCTGCAGTTCCAGGATTAATGCATGAAGGGCATCAGGTAACTTTGCCTGGTCCTGTAGGTTTTGGTGGTTTCTTTTTTGGTATAACAGGTTTTCATGGCTTTCACGTATTTAGTGGCGTGATGCTGAACATATTGATTTATTTCTGGACACGTAATGGTCGGTTTGATCGTTTAGGTCATTATGAAATGGTGGAAAAGGTTGGTTTGTACTGGCACTTTGTAGACCTGGTATGGGTATTCGTTTTCCTTTGTTTTTATCTTATCTAACAACATTCATTAAAAGTATTTGCACAATATGGAACATGGTCATTCACAAGAACTGAGTTCACCGGAAATAACCTTTCAGCACGAACCGGCACCTAATACAAAAAGAATCTGGAAAACGTTCTGGATTTTATTAGGTCTAACTATTGCAGAATTGTGTCTTGGTCTTTCACACTATGCATTTCATTTTTCAGAGTGGGTAGTACTCTTTTTAAAAGGAGGCATGATTATCTTATCATTGGCAAAAGCAGTTTATATCGTTTCCATCTTCATGCACCTTGGCGATGAAATCAGAAACCTGAGAATGACCGTACTTATTCCTTTGTTGTTATTCGTATGGTTTGTTACCGCCTTTTTATGGGATGGAAAAGCATGGAAGAATCTGCGCAATACTTACGATAAACCTTCTACAGAACAGCAGCAGGTAGCTCCTCATGATGCTCAAAAGCCAGATAAATTAGATTAACGTTGATCAATACGATTATAAGTATACACAAAAGCCATCGCTTAATGCGATGGCTTTTTGCTTAACAGCATCTATACACCATAAATCAAAATAAGGGCTGCTTAAAACAAGCCATTTGCTTTTATTATCACCTACGCAAGTGTAAATATTCAGCTTAATAAATGTGTTTTAATACTGAATAATAAATGCGACGTTTGCCAATTATGGAATCTGAACCGAAAGCGCTGGCTGTTGGTAAATGTAGAAGTATAAAAATATTAACCCTTGTTTAGTGATATCACTTTTGTACGGGGCTTGGTCGCCTCGCACAGTTTTGTTATCGCCTCTGGCAATTTTTCTTTAGTCATTCATTCCATAGCTACAACTTTCAAATCATCTTCGCTTGATGATATTCAATGAATGCTGCATTGTGGAATCTTCTGTGGTAGCGCAACAAGATTGTAATATCAATTTTTTTGCATCCCTATTCATCATAGTTGAGGTATATATAGGTTTAAAAAATAGAGAATCTTTCTTCTATTGTATCAGGTAAAATAACTTTTGCTTTATGTTAAATGGAAAGATAAGTTGCGCAGTATATGAAAAAACAACCCCGATAGGAATATCGGGGTATAACTGCTTGAGCATATTAAATGCTCATGAAATACACTGGAGACAAGTTAATAATTAATTTTTATCATTGATATAACAGGGCAGAATAAATAAATACCTGGCATCCTTGTAATTAAATTTCTTCATAAAAAGAAAATTACAGCCACAATAAAAATAGTATTGGTTTTAGTGTGAAACGTTTAAAGTTTACCTCAGTAGGTGATGTTTGTATTAATTATACAAAATGTAATTACAATTCTTGCAAAACAACCACTGCTTTGCTGGGCGTCCTCGCCTTGCACAATTTTTGTTATCGCCTCTTGGCGATTTTCCTCTAACCTGTTCAGTATGTAGCTATATCTCTTTCAAAACAACATTCTTTGCAGTAACATGTAATTGATGTTGCACACCTACTTTTAGCGTATAATTTTCTTTGCCATGACTTACCGGAAAATCAAAACAAACAGGGAAATCATATTCTTTGATGATATCGCTGATGATTGCAGGAATTGTTTTTCCAAAAGGACGCTCTGTATCTTTCATATCTGTAAAGCCACCCACAATAAGCCCGGCAAGCTGATTGAACTTGCCGCTTCGTTTTAACTGGTGCAACATACGGTCAATACCATAACTGTATTCTCCAATGTCTTCAATAAAAAGAATGTTTCCTTTGGTTTTTATGTCTGATGGTGTGCCGGTAATGTGCGCCAATAGAGAAAGGTTACCTCCAACCAGCTTGCCTTCAGCTTTTCCTGGTCTGTTATATCTACTGGCTTTGATATTGTAGCGGTATGGCTTACCTGAAAGCGCTTGTTTTAATGATAAAACCGACGCATTTTTATAGCCGCCATCATTAAACGCGCCAGCCATTGGCGCATGCAATGAAACGATTTTATAATTGGAAAAAAGGTGTGCATGTAAAATAGTAATATCACTAAATCCAATGATCCATTTAGGATGTTTCCTGAATTTTTTAAAACTAAGTTTATCAATAATCCTGCCGCAGCCATAGCCACCACGTCCGCACAAAATTGCTTTAATTGCATCATCATCCATCATTTCCTGCAGGTCATTCAATCTTTCTTCATCGGTACCCGAAAAATAATTTTTCGATTGGCTGTTGATTGTTTTGCCTTCCTTTACTGCAAAGCCCCATTGTTGCAGCGTTTCAATGCACATTGTTATTTTTTCATAAGCCATATAACCCGCAGGACAGGTAATGCCTATCGTATCTCCTTTTTGCAAATATGGAGGTATTTTCATTTATGGTTTTTTGTTTGAGGTTTATAGTTTGTTTCAGGTTTCAGGTTACAAGTTTCATTCCTTAAACCTCAAACCCTGAACCTGCCTTATTTCTCCACCAACTCTGTTTTGTCTGCGGTTACGCTTAACCGGTGTAACACACCACATTTGAGCGCGAAATTATTTTTCTGATGACCAACAGGAAAATCGAAACACACCGGGTAATTATATTCTTTTACTTTCTCCCACACAATATCGTACAACGTTCTTCCAAATTCATCCCCCGGATCATCAGGCTTTATTTTAAAACCACCTATTATTAATCCTTTGAGTTGTGAAAGCTTATTGGTTCTTTTTAAATTCCAGAACATACGGTCAATACTGTACAGGTATTCACCGGTATCTTCCACAAACAAAAATTTGCCGGCGGTTTTTATTTCAGATTTTGTTCCTGCCAGCGTTTCTATCATTTTTAAATTACCGCCAATCAAGATTCCTTCGGCTACCCCTTTCCGGTTTTTTTCATTGAACGGAGCGGTATATTTCATTTTAATACCTGTAAGCGCGTCTTTAATAGACACAAGCGATTCTATTTGTACAGGTTCGGCCTTGCTCCAGTCTTCGGGAAAACTGTTGCACATTTTTGAATGAATGGTAGCGGTTTTATAATTGCTGTTAATATGGCAATGGAATACCGTAACATCGCTAAAACCAATTATCCATTTTGGTTTAGTCTGCAATTTTGAAAAATTGATCTGGTCAATAATTCTTACCACACCATAACCACCCCTGGCGCACATAATGGCTTTTATAGATGGATCATCCAGCATGCGTTGAAAATCTCTTGCTCTTTCCGTGTCTGTTCCCCCAAAGCTGAAATCTCTTTTGCCAATGGTTTCACCAACGCGAACTTTTAACCCCCATTTTTCTATTTGCTGAATAGCCGGTTGAAGCTCTGTTAAGGTTATGTATCCCGCCGGTGAAGTAATACCTATTACATCTCCAGGTTTAAGCTGTGGTGGAATTAAAAAGGCAGCATCTTCATAATCCATTGTTTTAGCCAGTGCGGGAACGGATGCTCCGGCTGTAACGATAGAAGAAATAAAACGTTTACGATCCATATTTCAAAGTAAATAAAAATAATGCAGAATGGGGTGATGCGATTATGGAGGACGGATAGGATTTTGAACTTTTATAAATACTGAACAGGGTTTATGAATTACTGGATAGAGATGATTTTTATAATAATCAATCACATAATCCTCTTTTAAAAAAAAATGTTGCTAATGATACCTGGGCATCAATAACAACATTTACTTTCAGACTAAAGTATTCTTACTATATTAGCTTTTATCTTTTAATTCATCTACAATTATATTCTGAACTCCACCTTTTGTTGAAGCAGTACCGGTAACCGTTACTTTTTCGCCAGCGCGCTCTTTTAATTTATTGTATGCTTCTTTTTTGCTGTGGTTTTCTACCAGCAAATATACTTTACCATCGCTGGTAAGTA
>JBGALP010000036.1:0-28227 GCA_044223805.1 Agriterribacter sp. | reverse complement strand
GATATGTTCTTCTTAATGAAATAATGTTGCCAGCGATGTATTAAGTGTGCTATATTTTTTTCTTCGTTAAATACCGGAAGCACTACCGTTAATGCAACAGGACTAGTCATGCTGATTGTGCTTTAGGGAGAATATTATTCTCAAAAACGTGCAATGCCCTTTCGATAGTTTTATCCATGTCATAGTATTTATATTCACCCAGCCGCCCGCTGATAAAAGTATTTTGCAACTGGGCGGCCTTACTTTGGTACAATTGAAGCATATTCTTATTAGAACTTGTGAGCAACGGATAATAGGGCTCATCACCTGAATCTTTTAAAGAGTATTCCTTAAAAATAACCGTTTTTTTATCAGTGTATTTTCTTTCCGGATGAAGGTGCCTGGGTTCGTGTATTCTTGTATAAGGTACCTCCGGATCAGCAAAGTTAATCACCGCATTTCCCTGGTAGTCTTCAACCGGTACTATTTCTTTTTCAAACCGAAGTGTTCGCCATTCCAATCGTCCAAATGAATAATCAAAAAATCTGTCTATCGGTCCGCTATACACCACTATTGTATCGTTACTCAATTTGTTCCTGATGTCAAAATAGTCTGTCTTTAATGCAACACTAATTAAGGGATGATTGAGTATTTTATTGAACATTTCAGTATACCCATCTATTGGAATTCCCTGCCATTTATCATAATAATAATTCTCATTGTAATTTTTTCTAAAAGGTAACCTGTTAAACACCGAAGCGTCGAGTTCAGCGGGGTCTACCTGCCATTGCTTGATCGTATATCCTTTTATAAAAGCTTCATACATATCACGCCCCAACAACGAAATGGCTTTTTGTTCAAAATTTACCGGCAGTGTAACGTTTTCTTTTGCCGTTATGGATTGCATAAAACCATCTACTTCGAAAGGCTTCAGATTGCAATGGTAAAAACTATTGATGGTTTCGAGATTAATAGGAAGCTGGTATATTTTATTGTTGTGTTGTGTAAGCACCTGATGCCGGTACGTGTTGAATGCAGTAAAGCGGTTGATGTACTTCCAAACCACAGGGTTATCTGTGTGAAAGATATGCGTTCCATAAACATGATATTCTATGCCGGTGGTCTCGTCAATTGCAGCATAGCAATTGCCACCAATATGATCTCTCTTTTCTACTATCAATACTTTTTGATTCAGTACGCTTGCTATGCGTTCCGCTATAACCGATCCAAATAAACCACTACCTGCAACCACATATTTGAACGAGTTGAAATCCATATTGAATTGACTATTGTAATTTTTTTAGTAGCTTAATAACTCTGGGTAGCCTGTTTAATTTTAAATGAGTGTATGCAATTTCACGTGGGCAAAACTGACTATTAAAAAATGCAATGCCGCTGATGTCTGAACCTTCAAACCTGAAACTACATTTTTCTCCGGCAGCGTCTTGTATGGCAGCATCGGTAAGCATATAAAAAGCCCCAAGCTCCTTTCCATCTTTTGTACTGCCACCCATTAAGGAGTAAAAATACCGTTCATCTTTTAAAATAATATAAGCTCCGAGTATTTTATTATCGCGTTTGGATATGTAGCATTTTGAGTGTCCCTTTGTAAAAGCTGAAGTGCAGGCTTTTATAAGGTTATCATAATCTTTTTGGGTAATGGAAAGATGTTGATGCTGGTATTCCTGTTTGTAAAAAGCTATAGCACTTTCCACATCACCATTCCTATCTACTACGATACTATTTTGTGCAGCCAGTTTTAATTTTCGTTTAGCTAATCTTGCATATGATGTTGCTGGCTTAGTGAGGGTTTGCTGATTGCTGATCAGCATATTTTTTCTGCTTAATATTTGTATGCCTTTATAATCATCCGTATTTAGTAGGTTCATTTCATTCAGGCTGATATCCCACAACCTGAAGTGCGATGGTATCACTTTTAGGAATGCAGCAATATTAATACATGCTTCTCTCTTATAAAACATGCCCAGGTTTGCGGTAAATGCTGGTTGATACAAATAAAAAAAACCATATTTTTTTCGCCAGGTTAAGGGCATTACCGCTTCGTAATCGTTTAATACCAGCGCATCCCAATTATCAGCCATCACATCTAACCACCAGGCATAGCCATATACTAATCCATTCTCTGCTTTTTTTATGCAATCATCCCACTTTACTATATCAAGTTCGGTCCGTTTTATATATTGAATATCGTGCTGCATAAACGCAAAACTAAAAGGGAATAAGTGAACTTATTTTTTTAAACCGGATATCCTGTATATCTATACTGAAAGAAATTCTCTGGAAGAAAGAATTGTTTGGATAAGACCGGAAATAATCTCTGTAAACCTTGCTGTAAACCAACGGTACATACACGTTAATCAAATCTTTACAAAGCGACAATTGTATACCTGCATCAAACAACAACTTCGATCCCTGTGCATCCGCGTGCCAGGCATCACTATAGGTCCCTATATCGGCGAATAATTTTATGGGAACCTTTGGGTGAAAAGAAGAAGTAAAATTGAGCGCGATAAGCCAGTCATCTGTTTTAGCCACTTTGTTGCCCAGAAGATCTGTTCTTACTTTAAAACCACCATCACGCATCATTACCTGTTGCGAAAAAAATCCTTCGTATTCATTTCTGCCTAAAAAGTAATTGCTATAGGTATAATCTTCATAACCCTTTGGCGTGCTCATGTTTAGATGATAAGCATCTGTATTAAAACGTTTGCTGCCCGTTTTATCGCCCAGGTAAAAAAACTTACCTGCAAACCAACGCATATTCAAACCACTGTTGTTAGGATAGTTGAAAAAATAATTTCCGGTATATACTACACGCATAAAATCCCGGGAAGTTTCTAATTGAAATTCCCAACGGTAAGGATATAAAGCCCTGTTTTGTTCAGTGACATAGCGAAGCTGAGCTATAGTGCTGTTATTTGCAGCAACAGTATATGTATGTAATGAATCCTGAGAAAAAAGCAATTCATCCTTATGTATAAAAAAAGCTTTTGCCTGTATGTACCTTACTATATGGCTGCGGGGGTTGTTGTTATTAAACGTTAGCCTAACCTGTGGCACAACTTTATAAAACTTTAAATAAGTTGTATGCCCGGCAGAATCGGTATAAGTATTTTCGGTAAATTTTTCACCACTAACAGCAACTTCTATTTTCCGAAATAGCTGCTGCGGATACCAGGTGTAGCTGGCTCTACCAATACCATTGAACTGCTTACTACCGGTGCTGTACAGTGGCGCTGCTATAAACTGAAAAGGCCTAAAAGGCAATGAGTAATTATGTATAATACCACCCAGCATCAGTTTGTCATAAAAATTAAATGCTACCGCTGGTGCAAGGTTGATATAGTTATACTGATTTTTCGGATCTGGCTTACCGATAAATGCCAGTTTCCATTTCTTTTTTACTACCGGGTTTAAACTTCCTTTGTTATTTAATAAACTAAAAATACTATCGCTGTTTTTTACACCAAAGCTATCTACCACATTTTTAAAATCGTCTGGGTAAGGATGCCTGAATTGCCATGTATTGTAATAAGCGCGCATTATACTGTCAAAAATGGGTCTGCCCGATGCTGATTCCAGCAAACTCATCCAGGCAGTTGCTTTGTAATAAACACTCAAGCCATAATTTAAGGGTGTAAATGCGGTTGAAGATAATGCGATGGGCTGATCTTGTTTGGTTGCTGCTACCGATTCGAAAGCGATAGTGGATAGTTGTTGTATAACATTATGCCTTGATGGTTTACCGCCTTCAGGTAATAAACGGTTTGCATAATAGGTATTCATTCCTTCATCCATCCAGGGATGTGTTCTTTCATTACTTGCCAGCACGCCATAAAACCAGTTATGTCCAACTTCGTGTATAATTATTTCCTGCAGTTGGTTTGCATACTCACCGGCAGACACCAAACTAATGGTAGGATATTCCATGCCCCCGGTCTTGTGTGGATCACCTTCCACCACACTTATAACACTGTACGGGTATTCGCCTACGTTAGCCGAATAAAACTGAACAGCCTGCTTAGTAAAGCGTACACTTTGCTGCCATTGCTTTTGCGATGCCGGTAAATAGAACCCAAATACATCAACGGTTTTGCCTGATGCCAGCATACAGGTATCATGTTGCACTACAAATCGTTTATCAGCAAACCAGGCAAAATCATGTACATTTTCTTGTTTGAATACCAATGTTTTTGTGGCGGCCGCAGAAATAGGAAAGATTTGTGTGGTTGTTTTATATGAGCCCCCCTTTATTTTTTTACGTTGTTTTACAGGTTTCCATTCAAAAGATGTTCTTGTTTTAAGCCATTCTTTTTCATTGTTGTTGTGCAGCTCTCCGGCTGCCGCCACTACGTAATTTTCAGGAAGGGTAATTGCTACTTCATAATTTCCAAATTCACTGTAAAATTCGCCTTGCTCAAGGTAGGGCATTGGATGCCAGCCTTCTTTATCATACACTGCCGGCTTAGGATACCATTGCGTTATTTGATAAGATTGACCTATATGCCCACCTCTTGAAAAATTATAAGGCAACTTTACGTGAAAAGGAGTAGTGATCAAAACCTGCTGCCCCGGAGGGAGCGGCTTCGGCAGAATAACTTTTATAATATCAATATCAATGGGATGATCCTCTATTTCAGCATGCACATCATTTACACGAAAATCAAGTTGGTTGATATATCCCCGTTGCTCCTGCGATGAAAAATAAAACTGTGTATTCCCGTTTTCCAATTGCTGCTCACTGAAAGCGGTTTTATCATTCTTGTAGGCATTGAGCCAAACATGAAACCATATAAATTTTAACGTATCAGGGGAACGATTACTGTATTGAATTTTTTCATACCCATCTAAAGAATGGTTGGTATCATTCAGCGTTACAGTTATATTATAATCTACCCGTTGTTGCCAATACGGGTGTTGTGCACATGCATTGATGCATGCCGTACAAAAAATAAATATGAAAAATGGTTTCAACAAGTTTTATACAGGACTATGGCCAAAAGTAAACGGAAAAGCGGAAGGGTTATAAAAAAATGTTTTGCCTAAATATTGCTTACCGCAAACCCTTCCTCACACAAGTACTTAGCTCAAGCTTTACCTCTTTATTACTCTGACACGTGATTATCCCAAATACGACCGCAGCATCCACGCCATTTTTTCGTGCTGTTTTAATAAACCGGTCAGAAAATCACTACTGCCTATGTCTTTATACTTTTCATCCAGCGTATCTATCTGTTTACGGAGATTGTTGATGATTTTTTCATGATCGGCATCAAGATTAGGTATCTGATCTTTAAAGTGTTTTGGAACTGCCGGCTCTTTAAGCGATGTAAGTTTTAATAGTTCTGATAGCCTTCCTTCGGCATAAAAGCCAATGGTGCGGATGCGTTCTGCAATTTCATCAATAATTTCAGCCAGCTCTGTATACTGCGCTTCGTACAACTTATGCAGTTCCATAAAACTGGGCCCCTCAATATTCCAGTGATAACTGCGGGTTTTATTATACAATACATGTTCATCAGCCAATATGCTGTTTAATACACCAGCAACTGCTTCGCGGTTTTTATCGGAAATACCAATGTTTACTTTAGCCATATGATTTATTTTAAAATGAATTTTCTGGAAACACGGTTTGTTGTTTGTGGTTTATCGTCTATAGTTACACTTCTCGGTAAACTCCTCCTTACGGTTACTAACCACATACTTCTTACTGCTACTTCTGCCTCCTGCCTTCTTACTACTTACTTCAGCAGTCCTTTAACCGCTGCTATCACCTCATGCAACTTGCCGGCATCCTGTCCCCCCGCTGTAGCCAGTATTTTCTGACCACCACCACCACCTTTTATAAGCGGTGCCACATGCTCTTTAATAATTTTCCCTGCATCCAGATTTTTTGCCGCTGCTACTACTTCCGACATACCTATTGCTACAAAAGGTTTGCCATCTATATTGGCACAAAGTACCATTACATAATCCCTTAGGTTATTCTTTACATCAAAGCAAAGTTTTTTTAATGCATCCGGATTGCTTACCTGGATGATCTCTCCAATAAAAGTTACGCCGTTTACAATCTCATCTTTTTGCAATAACTCTGTTCTTATTTGCACCAGTTGACGTGCTTCCAGGCTTTCAACACGCTTTTGCAGTACATTTTTTTCATCAATCAGTTTTTCTATCGCTTTTAAAGGTTCCTTGGCTTTAAGCAATTCACCAATATTCTTAATCTGGTTGATCTTATCAAAAATATATTGTATGGCTGCCGGACCAGTAAGCGCTTCAATGCGACGCACACCGGCAGCTACTGCTGATTCTGATACTATGGTGAATAAGCCAATCATACCTGTATGCCCCACATGCGTACCACCACAAAGTTCTATGGAATAATTGGGATCAATAATAACCACACGCACCCGGTCGCCATACTTTTCACCAAATAATGCTGTAGCTCCCAGTTTTAATGCATCTTCTTTGGGCATTTCATTGATCACTACAGGAATATTAGCACGGATCTTATCGTTCACTATCAGTTCAATTTCGCGCAATTCCTCCTCCGTAACTTTAGAAAAATGCGAAAAGTCGAATCGCAATTCTTCAGGCGATACCAGCGATCCTTTTTGTGCAACATGGCTACCCAATACCTGCCGCAATGCAGCATGCAAAAGGTGCGTAGCCGTATGATTGTACATGGTATTAAGCCTTGTTTCCAAATTTACACTAGCCGTAACCGGTAGCGTAATATCTGCGGGTATGCTATCCGCAAAATGAATGATAAGATCATTTTCTTTTTTAGTATCGGTTACGGCTATTTTCTCTTCTCCGAATTGTAAAAAGTCCTTTATCCCCCACCTGTCCGCCACTTTCTGCATAAAAAGGCGTTGTTTCCAATACATACTGAATTTGTTCTTTACCTTTTGTTTTTGCTTTGCGGTATTTGGTAACCTGGGTTTCTACCAATAAATCATTATATCCAACAAAAGATGTTTTATCGGCTTTGTTAATTTCAATCCAGTCGCCGGCATCAATGGCTGTAGCAGCGCGTGAACGATTCTTTTGCTCGTTCATTTCACTTTTAAATCCAGGCTCATCAATAGTAAGATTATTTTCAGCGGCTATAAGTTTGAGTGAGATCTTCAGGAAACCCATAGGTGTCGTATAATTCAAAGCTGTCTTTCCCTGAAATGACAGTGTTACCACCTCCCGCTTTAACGCCTTTTATAATATCATCAATTCTTTTTAATCCTTTTTCAAGTGTTCTTAAAAAACCTTCTTCCTCTTCATGCACTACCTTGCTTACAAAGTCAACCTGCTTCTCTAACTCAGGAAATACCTGTTCAAATTGTTTAGATAATACCGGCACTATTTTATACAATAACGGCTGTTTATATTGCAGGTAAGAATAGTAGTAACGCACAGCTCTTCTTAAAATCCTTCTTATCACGTAGCCGGCACCGGTATTAGATGGCAACTGACCGTCGGCGATAGTAAAACTAATGGCACGGATGTGATCGGCAATAACCCTGAATGCAATTGCCTCTTTGCTATCGCTGAAATCGTATTTTCTTCCGGTGATGTTTTCTACTTCGGCTATAGTGCCTGTAAAAACATCTGTATCGTAGTTGGAAGTTTTTTGTTGTAATACCCGCACCAGCCTTTCAAAACCCATTCCTGTATCTACGTGCTTAGCGGGTAGCAGATCAAGGCTGCCATTTTTTGAACGATTAAATTCAATAAATACATTGTTCCATATTTCTATCACCTGCGGATGATCGTTATTAACAAGGGTTCTGCCATCAACTTTGTTACGTTCATCGTCAGAGCGGCAATCCACATGTATTTCAGTACAGGGTCCGCAGGGACCGGTATCACCCATCTCCCAAAAATTATCTTTTTTATTTCCCAACAATATCCTGTCTTCTGCAATTACTTTTTTCCATTCATTATACGCTTCTTCGTCTTTAGGCAGGTTCTCTTTTTCATCGCCTTCAAAAATGGTTACGTATAAACGATCAATGGGTATTTTATATACTGTTGTCAATAACTCCCAGCTCCAGGCAATAGCTTCAGGCTTGAAATAATCTCCAAAACTCCAGTTACCCAACATTTCAAACATGGTATGATGATAGGTATCTACACCTACTTCTTCCAGATCATTATGTTTACCACTTACCCTTAAACATTTTTGGGTATCAGCCACACGGGATATGGTGATTTTTTATTACCAAGAAAGTAATCCTTAAACTGATTCATACCCGCGTTGGTAAACAAAAGCGTTGGATCATTTTTAATTACAATAGGCGCCGAAGGCACCACCTGGTGTTCTTTAGATTGAAAAAAATCAAGAAATGCCTGTCGTATCTGTACTGAAGTCATCATGATAACCGTTATATTTTTTGTGGCGTTTGAAAGTTTAAATTTTATATTTGTCTCCGCCGCTAAAGATGGGTGCGAAGGTAATTAAATTATGGCTGGATTTTTTTGCGCAGAAACAGAAGCCGTCTCGAATCTTATGGTAAATGAAAAAAATAAAATATTACTATAACACCAATACACTCCGGTACGAAAAGTTAGTGGTTCCCCTAAGGGTAAAATTGCTACGCATACTGGGGTTTCTTGCAGCGGCTATTGTAACAGCCCTGCTTATCGTTTTTTTAGGATGGCAGTTGCTCGATTCACAAAAAGTAGTGATGCGAAGGGAAAATGAGCGCATACACGAAGACTATGTATTGCTTAACAACAAGGTTAAAACGATGCGGCAACAAATGAAGCGACACGGAAAAAAAGAGATAATCATATTTACCGGGAGATGTTACAACGAAACCCTATTCCCGATAGCGCCCGCGCAAAAAGCTTAGAAAAGCAACAGGAAGCTAAATTAACAGAGGGGATGGAAGACAATGAACTGGCTTATTCTATTGCCACTACACTCGATCAATTACTCAATCGTTTAGCAGTTCAAAAGAAGTCGTTTGGCGATATTGAAACCATGATAAAGAACAAGGAAAAGCTTTTGGCGGCAACACCGGCTATACAACCCGTAAGCAATAAGGATCTGAGCCGCATGGCTTCTGGTTTCGGTTATCGCGTTGACCCGGTGTATAAAACCATAAAAATGCACGCCGGTCTTGACTTTGCAGCCCCACAGGGTACACCTATTTATGCTACTGCTGATGGCGGTGTTAAAATTGCGGGCAATACCGGTAATGGCTATGGCAATTATGTGGTATTAGACCATGGCTATGGATACGAAACCTTGTATGGTCACCAATATAAGATTAAGGTAAGGGCAGGGCAAAGGGTAAAACGGGGAGAATTAATAGGCTGGGTGGGCAGTACAGGAAAATCTACTGGTCCTCATGTACACTATGAGGTACATAAAAATGGGCAACATATAGATCCTATATACTTCTTTTACAACGACATTACGCCTGAGCAATTCGACCGTATTCTTAAAATGGCAGCGGCAGGCAACCAAAGCTTTGATTAAATGTTAATAATTCCCGGCATTATTTTTTCTGCATACCATTAATTTAGCGGTATGTTTAAGCAGTTAGATTTATTTGCGCCACTTCAGGAGCCGGAAACTCCAACAATAAAGTTGCCTCAAGAAAAAAAAGCAGCTTCTGTTGTAGTGGAAGAAAGGCTGCCCGGTGAACAGAAGCAACTGCTTTCACAAAACATACCTGTACCGGAAGTTGAAACCGCTTTGATGAATATTGAAGTAAAAAAAACAACCCCGGTTATTACAGATGAAAATATCTTGTTTCCTGGAACTGATACATTTGTTGAAAAGGAACAGTATGTAGAAGAATCTGAAGAAATTATAATTGTCAGAAAAAGCTATTGTAGCACGGGCACAAAAAAAGCAGGAAGTAAAAAACAAACCCGGCAAAAGAGGAAGGAAATCGTTGAAGGAGATGAGTGAAGAATTTGAAATGATAGCTATACCCGAAGACGAGATTCTTTTTAAAAAACAATATTATAGTATAGGTGAGGTTTCATCTATGTTTCAGCTTAATACTTCTTTGCTCCGCTATTGGGAAACAGAATTTGATATTTTAAAACCACGCAAAAACCGCAAAGGCGATCGTCATTTCCGTCCGGAAGACATTAAGAATCTATATCTCATACACCATTTACTCCGCCAGAGAAAATATACGATTGAAGGCGCAAAAGACTATCTGAAAAAAAATAAATCAAAAGCCCAGCAAAACTTCGAATTGATTCAACGCCTCGAAAAATTGAAAGGCTTTTTATTAGAGTTGAAAGCGGGGTTGTGAAGAAGGTTTATGGTCTAAGGTATCAAATACTCAGGGTAGAGTTTCTGCAATCGGTTACCAGTCAGGCAGCTATCAGCTTTTAAAATTGTGTGTCTTTGTATTTATTCTTTTTCTTCTGCCTCATTACTTCTGCCTACTGCCTTCTCACTACTGCCTGTTCCCCAAACTCTTGTTATATAGATATTTTTTAACAATCCGCAGTTTTAATTTGTGGAATAATCAAAAGTCAAAGAAAAGACTAATAGAAAATATTTAGTTTCTGTACTCGTTTTTCTAATGCCTAATCAAAAAAAATAATATAATAAATCCGATCCGAATACTCAGTGCATTTTTTGCTGTGATTCTTTGCTTTGGCTTCCAGAGCTTTAGCAAAATCAGCGCTTCAACAAAACTTACCACAGCTACTTCGGATACTTCTTCTGCCAAAAACAAAAACACCGAAGAAAGAGCTAAAGCCGGTTCTTTTAAAATTGTGATTAAAAAAAGCGCATACGAAATGACGTTGTATGATGATGAAGGCTGGTATGGAACATACCCCGTAGTATTCGGCAACAAAAGCCAGGAAGATAAAAAGATGGAAGGCGACAGGCTCACACCTGAAGGACATTTTAAAATAGTAGGAAAAAAAATTCATAAGCAGTGGGGCAAGTTCCTTATGCTGGATTACCCAACCAAAGAGAGTTACGAACGATTTAATCGTCTTAAAGCAACAGGGGCTATACCTAAAAAAGCAACCATAGGCGGTGGCGTAGGTATACATGGCACAAGACCAAATGAAGAATGGGTGATTGATAAATTTATAAACTGGACCGCGGGTTGTATATCGGTAGATATAGTGACATGGACGAACTGTATGATGTACTTCCGATAGGTACAGAAGTAATAATAGAAAAATAGTATTCGGTTCTATTTCTGGTTGATATTTTGATATTGTAAATAAGCTATCTCAAATGAGGTAGCTTTTTACTTTTATCAACTATACGTTATCGTAAGTTAAATTAATTTATGCGTTAGAAAATTCAACAGCAAATATATACTGTTAGCCAACCTGTTAGTATTAATGTTCGTATGTTAAATGATGTTTGTTGCGAAAGAGCGTTTTAATCTATGTAATTGTTGACACTCCGTACTCTGACAACAGAACGGATTAAGAAACCCCCGCATAGCCTGCCTGGGGGTTTTCTTTTTCATACAACCTTTTAATTTATCTTCACACTATATGAAGATAAAACTGCTGCTGTGGCTAACAGCATTATATTTACCATTTTCTGCCATCTGCGAGGATTCAATCAACAGACCATTGATGGTTCAAACCATTGGCAAACTTCCCTACCTGGAATATGGCGTTGGCGATGACAGGCTCGGCGGCGCTAAGATGACTTACCTGGATTCGGGTATTATAATGCGGGTGGTTGACTCAGCAACTGATGACTATAAGGTACAATTATCAAAAAGCCATTCAGCCTATATAGCTAAAGAAAGTGTGAAAAAGCTCACAGATAAACTTCCCCGCCCTTATTACCTGACATCAAGCTGGCGTGTATACGGCAACGATACCACCAATGCGGATTATGTTACTATCAACCTCGATGAAAGACTGCCATACAGAAGCATACAGCAAATTAATCCTTCAAGAATAGTGATAGATATATTTGGCGCTACTTCTAATACCAACTGGATTTCGCAATTCAACAATCTTAAAGAAATAAAAAATACATGGTACGAACAAACAGAAGATGATGTGATGCGGGTGTTTATAGAATTAAAGCATAGTCAGCATTGGGGATATAATATCGCCTACGATACTTTAGGTGCAAAACTCATCATCCGCGTTAAACGACAACCTCCGGTGCCCGCACTGAACAAACTGCGCATAGCCATTGACGCGGGTCACGGTGGCGAGAACGCCGGCGCGTCTGGTGTTACATCGGGCATTAAAGAAAAGGATTACACACTTAAAATTGCCACGCAACTGGAGGCGCTGCTTAAAAAAGCTAAAGTAAAAACCTTTATGACGCGTACTAACGATACAACCCTGGGCATGCCAGACCGTATTGAAATGCTTAAAGCCTGGAACCCGGATCTATTAATAAGTATTCACCTTAATTCGTCAGGCAATGCTTACATAAAAGGTGTGAGCACGTATTACCGCTATATAGGATTCAGAAGTTTATCGCAAGCCGTATTAAAGCGGATGTTGGAATTGAAGCTGGTTGAAATAGGTAACGTGGGCAGTTTTAATTTCGCGTTGAGTGGGCCTATTGATTATCCTAACTGTTTGGTTGAAGTAGCTTTTTTGAGTAATAAAGATGACGAGAAAAAAATATTAGATCCAAAATTCAGGGCTGCAACAGCCAAAAAAATATTTGATGGCATAACCGACTGGCTGAAAACGATAAAATGATATTGCACAGAATAAATGCGTTAATATCTTTGCTTTACAAAATATAAACACTACAATTATGATAGAAAAAGGAACGTTCATTCACCACGTATATTTTTGGCTTAGTAATGAAAACAGTGCGGCTGATTTTGAAGCATTGGTAGCAGGCTTACAAAAATTATCTTCCGTTAAAACTATTAAAGCATTTCATATAGGCAAACCTGCAGATACCAATCGTGATGTTATAGATCGTTCTTATTCTGTTTCGTGGATGTTGCTGTTTGCCAATAAAGCCGACCAGGATAGTTCTAGGTTGATCCCATACATCTGAAAATTTTGTAGAAGAATGTAAACATCTCTGGAAAAAAGTTACAGTGTTTGATTCGGTAGATGTATAAAATCATTTCCAAAAAACAACCTGCAAAAAGAATTGTAACTACTGGTGCACACCAGCCTGTAATTCCAACGAAGGAGGAGTCTATGGTCGCTATGGTTATGCGAGATGATTATGGAGGAGATAGATCCCTCCGCTTGAGGCGACTTCGGGATGACAATACAAAATACAACCTATTGTAACAACACAATACCCGCTAACGTTAGCGGACATACGCTAAAAACGTACGATGATAAAAAAACCCCGGAATTTCCGGGGTTTCGACTTTTAACTATAAAAACTATAATGCTCGTGTTAAAACCAGCTTCTTATCCAATTATCGTTTACGGTGCTGTTACCAGCTAATCTTTTTCTTCTGCGGGATACATCAAGCCTGTGCCTGAACATGGTTGCAAACATTAATGGAATAAAGACTAATGTTAATGGAGGAATACCAACCATGGATATCCATTTACCACCATACATATTGCGCATCGGGCGTCTTAAACGTTCAGCTATAAGATACATAGCTGGCACAATAATCAACGTCATAAAGAATGCGAAGATTAAACCGAAGATAATGGTCCATGCCAATGGCTTCCAGAAGCTCGCGCTATCACCACCAAAGAAAATATGTCCATCCCCAGTAGAGAATAAACTCACAAAGTCAATATTGAACCCCACAGCCAGCGGAATCAATCCGAATATGGCTGCAAGCGCAGTAAGTAATACCGGGATGATACGGGTTTTACCTGCTTCAATAACGGCTGCTCTTGTTTTCATACCGCGCCCTCTCAATTCATCGGCAAACTCTATTACCAGGATACCATTCTTCACTACTATACCAGCCAAACCTACTACACCCAAACCGGTAAATGCTACAGACACATCCATACCGGTTAAACTAAAGCCCAGCAATACACCAATGATACTGAAAACAATTTCCATCAATATAATCACCGATTTGCTCACAGAGTTAAACTGCAGTACAAGTATGAACAGGATCAACATTAATGCAATGATCATCGCCTTTCCGAGGAATGCGCCCGTTTCGGCCTGTTGCGCTCCTTCACCCGTTTGTTTAATAGTAACGCCTTCTGCAATTCCCGGAAACGCGTCAATGTAATTTTTGATTTGCGCATTCACCGCGGTAGGGGTATAGCCCTGCGATTCCAATACATTTGAACGCAACGTAATGGTACGTTTCTCATCTTTTCTCTTCACACTTCCCAATGTAGTAGTGTAATCTACTTTCACCAGTGAACTGATAGGAACGTTTTTGAATTGACCTCCGGTCGCCATATCCCTGAAAGTAACATTCATATTCAGCAGATCAGTCAGGCTTTTCCGCTGCAATTCATTATTGCGTAACTGTATCTTATATTCATCGTCTCCATCTTTAATTTTAGACACCTCACGACCAAACAACGCTGTTCTGATTTCCATACCAATTTGTGCTGATGATACGCCTTCAATCAATGCTCTTTGTCTATCAACTGTCAGGCTTATTTCCGGATTGGTGAGATCAGCGTCCATCTTTAATTCTTCTACACCAGGAACCTGTAAGGAGTCAAGATAATTTTTTAAAGCTACACTTGTTTTGATCAGCTTATCAAAGTCATCACTCGCTATTTCAATACTGATTGGAGGATCAGTAGGTGGACCACTTGATTCCTGGTCAACAGAAATTTCTGCTCCAGGGATCCCTTTGATGGCCTTACGCACGGAGTCGAGGATTGCGGCGGTTGATGCGCCATGCCTCTTTTCAAATTCAACAAAGGATACCTGTACTCTTCCGAGTTCCGGTCTGGTACTTCTATCGCCGCTGCTTGGATCACTTGCTCCAACAGCAACATTTGATATTACACTTTCCACAATAGGATTCTTCTTTCCATTTTCGAGACCCAATACTTTTACCACGCGCTGTTCAACATCACGGGTAATAGAATCTGTATATGCTACATTGGTACCTACCGGTAGTCTTAAGTATACATAAATAAAGTTGGGATCAGATTTGGGGAAGAATACCACTTTAACACGCTGGCTGCTCACTGATGCACCGAAGATCATAAAGCTGAATACCAACAACAGGAAAGTGCCAATCAGCAGATATACCGGTTTCCAGCCTTTAAGCGCCCAATTCAGCAACGATTCATAGTGCCCCATGATCCAGGGCAATGCCCTGTTCTGGAAGCTATGAATAATGCCTTCCAACACATAGATGTTCAGCAGTACCAACAATACAAGAACCAGGAGAATGTTACCAAGGAATGGATAGCCAGTAACATCCAACAAAAATCCTGCGGCAATAGCGATCCAGAAAAATGGTTTCCTGAAAATAGCTGATTTTCTTTTATTATGTTCCCCTTCAGGATGGTTCATAAAATCAACCGCAAACACAGGGTTCATAATAAACGCCACAATCAGCGATGCCGTTAGCGTGAATATGAGCATCACTGGCAGATAGATCATGAACTTACCTATAAGACCCGGCCAGAATAATAAAGGGAAGAATGGAGCCAACGTTGTAAGTGTACCGGCCAGTACCGGAATAAACACTTCACCTGCTGCTGCTATTGCACTTTTTTCAGCACTGAGCTTACCGTTTGCCTGTGTAAAAATCCGATGGGTGTTTTCTATTACCACAATCGCATCATCCACAATAATACCCAACCCAAACAGTAATGCAAACAAAACCATGAAGTTGAGCGTTACATTAGCGCCTATGATAATACCTGCCAAAGGCAAAAACCATAATGCTACGAACATACTCAATGGAACCGACAGCGCCACGAAGAATGCGTTGGTTACTCCCATAAAGAACATGAGGATGACCAATACAAGAATAAAACCAATAACAATAGAATTGACCAGTTCGTTAAAGGAATGCCTGGCGTTCTTACTTTGATCTCCGGTTATCGTTATATTCAGATCTTTAGGCAACTGGCTGCTCTGCATTTCTGCCATGATCTTTTTCACTTGTTCTGCTGTCTCAATCAGGTTCTCCCCGGAACGCTTTACAATATTAAGTGTGATAACATTTTTGCCATCCAGTCGGGCATAACTTTCTCTTTCTTTGGTGGTATCTTTAATTTGTGCAATGTCTTTTAAGTAAATAGACCCACCGGTAGGGCCACGAACCACCACTTTTTCAATATCCTCAGCCGAACGAAACTGCCCCTTCAACTGCATGGTTCTTTTAGTATTGCCTACTTCCAGCAACCCCCCGGTTACATCCATATTCTCGCGGGAAACTGCATTGGCAATGTCATCAAAGGTTATATTGGCGCTGCGCATGCGGTAATTGTCTACATTAATCTGGAACTCACGCTCCGGTGCACCCACAATATCTACCCTCGTTATCTGCGGTAATTCTTCCAGCTTGTCCTGTATATCATCCGCAATTTTTTTCAACCGCATATTATCGTAATCACCGCTGATGTTTACATACATGATGGGAATCTCAGATAGCGCTACTTCCATTACGGAGGGCTCTTCAGTGAGATCAGTAGGTAGATCTTTTTTTGCCTTATCCACCGCGTCCTTCACCTTCTGCACTGCCACATCAATATTTTCATTGGCATTAAATTCTACTACAATGGCCGAATAGTCCTGTATGGAAGTACTGGTTGTCTTTTCAATTTTAACGCCCGTAATTCCCTTTATCTGTTTTTCTATGGGCTGTGTAACCAGGTTTTCAATGTCTTTTGGAGAATTACCCACATATATCGTTTGCACATATACGGTAGGTATCACCACATCCGGAAACTGCTCTTTGGGTAACGTAACAAACTGCGTTATACCAATGATGCTCACAATGAGCATAGCCAGATAGATAGATGTCTTGTTTTTTATACTCCAGGTAGTTGGCTTAAACTGCTTGAACTTTCCTGTAAAATTTTCTAAAGCGCTCATAATATTGTGCTGTTGGTCTCAACAAATAATGGTCAATCTTTTTGCATTCCTCACAAGTCATTAAGCAGCTGACGTAGCAATCGGCTGTTGATCATACAATCCCTGGAAACCTTCTGTAATAATCTGGTCTCCCGCCTGTACACCGGATTTTATCTCTACCTTATCTTTATATGACTGACCAATAGTGATCATCTTTTTACGTGCTACCCATTTACCATTCTCCTGCACCGCTATCATCACAAATTTTCCTTTATCATCATTCTGTAGCGATGCTACAGGTATGGTAATTACATTCTTTGCGGTATAATCCTGTATCTGAATCATCGCAATCTGGTTAGGACGTAATGATTTGTCGAAAGGCATTTTTGCCTCAATGTAAAAAGAGCGGGTCAAAGGATCTATTAACTTACCAGCTACAGAAACTTTTGTATTAATGGTTTTACCTGCTTCAGGAAAGTTTACAACCAGCGGGCTTCCTACTGTTACGCTTTCAAGGTAATTTTCGGGAATCTGTGCTGTTACTTTTAAATCGTTCGTATTTACAATTCGGATTTGCTGACCCCCCATAAACATTTCGCCCACTTTTATATTTACTGTTTCAGCAACACCATTCATTTCGGCATATACATTTGAGAAAGAGGCCTGCTCATTAGCGGTAGCAATTTGTTTCTCAATATTGGCAACATTATTTTTGGCATTCAATAATTGAACTTCGGTACCAATCTTCTGATCCCACAAATTCTGTTGTCTTTGCAATAAATCTTTAGCATAAGCCAGTTGCGTATTCAATTGATCAATTTGTTTTTGAGCGATAGCGTTGTCAAGCCTAAGCAGCAACTGTCCCTTTTTCACGTTGTCACCCTGTTTAACCAGTACTTCTTTCACCAGTCCACCTTGTCCGCGGGGAGCTACATAAGCGATATTGGTAGCATCAAGCTTACCCTGCAGGTCAATATAGTGGGTGAAATTTTCAGGTTCAATTTTAGCAACGGTAACAAGTTTTGTGTTTTCTTTTTTTGAGGAAGGATCCAACTTGATGATCTCCGCTTCTAAAGCAGTAACTTTATCATTGAGTGCTTTTTGATCCGCCTTCATTTTTTCGAGCTGTGCTTTCTTTTCCTGCACCACTTTGTTCTCTCCAGGTTTTGAAGTAGAAGCGCCGCAAGCTGCCAGCGATACTATCAGCGTAATTACCGCCGCCAGTTTTAATGATTTTTGCATATTCCAGTATTTATAAGTCATTCGAATTGTTTTAAAGTATTTATAGTTTGCCGGTAGCTTTTATGTAATCCACTCTTGCGATGATAGCGTTATACAGGGCGTTGATATAATTGGTTTGTGCTGCTTTCATATCTGTTTGCGCTTGTATAATCTCGGTGTTCGACCCTGTTCCTACTTCAAACTTCTTCTTTGTTTGATTGAATACCGTTTCAGCTAATTGCATATTTCTTTTTTGATAGTCGAGTGTAGATATGGCTGTATTAAAATTGTTTTTTGAAGTAGCTATCTCGTTGTCAATAGTATTTTTGAGATCTTCGCGCAGGTTTACATTTTTCTGCAATGCCAGATTTGCCTGCTGTATGCGCGCATTAGCAGCAAACCCGGTGAATATGGGAACATTTAACTGAAGTGTAACTGCCGAAATACTGAACCACTGCCCATCATTAAAGAAATTAAATTTGCTGCGCTGCGCATTTTTATTGTAATATCCGTTCAATGCCAATGTTGGCAGTTTTGCTAACTTATAACGCCTTACATCAAACTCACTTAGTTTAACACCAATATCTGCATATTGAAAATCCCGTCTTTGCCCATAATCAAAATCATTTGTATCCAATAAGCCATCTTTTATTTTTTCATCGCTGATAGTATCGGTAAGTAACAAAGAATCTTTTACCGGCATACCCATCAACACTTTCAATCCCAGCATTCCATTCCGGATTTGATTAAGCGCACTTATCTTTTCTGTTTGAAGATTGGCGATTTGAACAGTTAACTTGTCTATATCCAATTGTTCAGTAAATCCATTATCGAACATTATTTTAGTATCATGCTGAAGCTTATCAAGCAGCGCAATATTTGCGTCCAACAGGTCTATCTGTGTTTTGCCAGCTACTAACTGGTAATATATTTTAGTTATATTGGCTCTTATAGATTCTTCAGTCAGCTCTTCTTTTTTCTTAGAAAAATCAATGAGCGTACTTCTTGCCTTCAACCCTACAAAAACCTGCCCATCAAATATTAATTGACTTAATGAAACTCCTGCGGTTGCATTAAATTTTAAGCCGAATTGCGCCGCTATAGACCCAAAGTCGCCGGGCATCTGAATAGGAGCTCCACCACCATTTTTAACACCTTCGTCTATTAACACCTTGTACGTTGCCGGAGAAATAAAATTGGGTATAACCTGGGTAGCTACGTTAGGATTATAAGTAGTACTTACAGTACCACTGATTTGTGGATATGCCCTGCCCGTTACCTCTCGGTTAACCTGTTGCTGCACCTGAATATCTATCAGCGCATTTTTTACCTGTACATTATTCTTGCGGGCGTACTCCAGCGCTTCCGGCAATGAAAATGCATGGTTGTGCAGCGTATCCTGCCCATGCATTACAGTGCTGCAAAGCACAGCGCATAGTAAGAGTCCCCACTTAGCCAATTTCCATTCTTTCAAATTCATATATGATTGTTTTGTCGTTGTTGTTGATATTTCTGAATCAGTTTTTGTCCCTTCGGGGTAACCAATCCATACAAAAAATGGCTCGTAACCTCTTCCATAATGGTACCAAGATTAAATCTTCCCAAAGGAAACAAGTCTGGGGTGAATAATAGAAATACCGAAGCAAGTCTGAATCGCGCAATAATTTCTGTATTAATATCTGACCGGTATAGTTGAAGCGCTATGCCTTTTTCAAGGTTTTCTTTTATCTGCTTATACAGGAATTTATTCTTATGATCGTTGAGCTTTTTATGCGCGGCTGGATGATACTTCTGCAGGTCGTACACAATAGTGGGATTCATTGTGCGCAACATTTCCTGCACCATATCCATCGCTATAAAGATCTCGTGTATCGGGTTCTCGCTTTCGTCGCGCTGCATACAACACTCTGCCTCATTAGCATTTACCACAATGTCAATTACACTATCCACCAACGCGTCTTTATCAGCATAAAACTGGTAAATGGTTTTTTTGCTTATACCAAGCTGGGTGGCAATTTCATCCATGCTTATGCTGCGGATACCGTATTTTAAAAAAAGATCGTGCGCCTTCTGGGCTATTCTTTCCTGTATCTCCATACTTCAAAAACTGGGGCAAAACTATGGAAACTTTTTTTGTTACCAAAGTTTCCATCACTTTTTTTTGCCACTCATCCGTTTTTTACTAAATGATGATAAAACAGAAGTGCGCTTCAGGACGATTAAATAAATTATATATGTGTTGATTAATCACAAGACTTCAACGCCTAAAAAGAGGATTGCTATTATCAATACGCATTGGTTTCCGCTATTGTCCAGCTTTGAGCTTTCTTCAACAATACTTTTTCAGCACCGCTGAAAACTTTTACGCCCGTGCTGGTTTCAAGCTCAGGATAAACCACTTGTGTTACGCACTGACGACCGTTAGCAAATACTTCGATTATAGAACGATCTAAAAAAATATCCAATTGCAATGGCTCACCGGGTGCAAGCGCGAAGGGTGCACGTTGTTCGGAAACCTTTTCGGGAAAACCATCCATCTGCGGTCCGAATATGGCATTGGCCGGCATGGTTACAGGTTTCTTTACAGATGAGTTGATGAAATTAATAACCAGTTCTTTTTTCACCGGATCATATATGATAGCAGTCTCCTCCTTTCCATCTGGTGAACAAAATACTTTTACTCCATAAGCAGATTTTGGACCACCTATAAGTTCAATTTTCAGTTCAATAGATTTTCCTTTCGCTTTAAGTAATTGTTCAGTATTGGGTGCAAAGGTATTTTCCTGCACTTCATTTAAGCGCAAGGCTTTTATTTCTTCAGGAGGATTTATCTGCACTTCATTTAAGCGCAAGGCTTTTATTTCTTCAGGAGGATTTATCTGCAATACATTATTTTGTAAGGAAAATTTTATTATCCCGACCAGCCATAGTCAGGCAGCCCTTCTGGTTTGCGCTCGAGCGTCCATCCCCAGATAATATTTCTTCCCTTATTATCTACTAATTGTTCAGGTGCAAAAAATGTTCTCTATTTTCAATTCGCCATGGTGCTCCGGGTAATTTATCGTTGGCGAAATTGCCGATATAATATTGTGTGCCGATATTATGGCTTATAAACAGCAACATGGATTTATTACCTATCGAAAAAAAGTCGGGGCACGAAACATCTTCTGATGCATACAACATGCTTTTACTGCTATCTAACAGTTTGCCCAGGTATTGCCACTTGTACATATCCTTCGATTTAAACAATGCCGGTGTTTTGCCACCGGAGATCTGGTAATAGTATCCAGCTTTTTTATCGTACCAGCCTTCAGGATCCCATGCGGTATATTTTCCTGAATTACCAAATGGATCATCCGATGAAGGCGTTTTTAAAACAGGATTTCCTTCAAATTTTTTCCATACCCGTAGGTCGGGATCTGTTGAATAAGCAACCATATTAGCAGATGCGCCCTGACCGTGATACATAATATGCGGCACTCCGTCTTTTGATAAAAATGTTCCTCCACTAAAAATGCCTTCTTCCAGGTCTCCGTCTTTTATGTTCAGCATATCCGGCCAAAGCGTCCAGTGAAAAAGATCAGTGCTTACTGCGTGTCCCCATACGTGTTCGTATTTGCCATTACGTAGTTTCTGATAAATATAACCTAAATGATATTTTCCCTTCCAGTATATTGCGCCGTTAGGATCAAACGGCATGGCATGTCCTTCGGGTGCAACAAAGTGATAAATAGGTCTGTGTGGATCAGATTGCATCAGCGATCGAAGCATGCGGGAATCGTTGATCATTTGTTGAATATCTTTTGTGCTGTCTGACTGTGCAAAAGAAGAAAAAGCAAATAGTACACCTGCAAAAACAAATACCAGAAATTTCATGATGTGTGGTTTGTGGCGAAACAAAGAACCAATATATCCCTTTTTTAAAAGCGATAATACAAACACTGCAACTTTATTCCATCAAGTAACAGGTAACTGCTATTTCATCTTAAATGAGCCTACTACCATATAGATTATTGGCAGAAAAATGAGTACAAGCGTAGCCGGTAAAAACCATGGACCAAGACCTGAAGCTTTACCGGTTGATATAAAAAAAGTAAATATTGTTATAGAAAGAAAGATCAGTAAAATACAAAGTTTTAAATAACGCATCATTCTTGTTGCCAGCGTATACTGACGCTCTGCATTATCATTATTTATTTTTACCGCGTAATTAAAGATATGTGGGTAATTATTCAGCAAAGTTATAAGTGCAAATACAAAACTGCCTATTACCGGAAGAACGAGTAGTGTTTCTTTGCTTCCATGCCCTTCTGCCTTACCGGCTGCATTAAAATGAGTAGGAATGGTATCAGGCAGTTTAAACCATACATAAATAGTAAACGACCACAATAAAATCACTAGTATCCAGCCTGCAGTTTCGGTGAGTCTATCAAAAAAACTAAGATGAAGTTTTATAACAGGTCTTTTTTCCATGACGGTGTATTTAGACTGCAACAGGTAGATATGAAAATAAACGTGCGATAAAATTACAATAATTATTTGTGATGAGCTTTCAGTTTTGACAATACCTCTGTAGAAAAACTGTCTTCCGATGCGCCATAACCTGTAACTAATACTCCTTTAATCCCTGTTTTAGATTGAATAGCATATACGGTTGCCTCGTCACCCGGATCGCTATTACCCTCATACCGGTATACGTCTACTATATCAAAATCAGCTGCTTCAAATTTGCCTTCCCCACATACAATACAGTTATCATGCAAGTTAAAATCAACTGTAAATCCCTGCTTTTTCAGTTCATTCAACGCCGTTGAAACCGTTGCGTAGTGTGATTGATGCTCCATATAAAAAGTTTAAAAAGTATGGTAATGGTACAAAATTAGCTGCTTTTCTTCGCCTTTTTCAAATCAGGTAAAAACACGGTTATAATACCAAGCAAAGGCAAATAAGCGCAAACCTGAAAAACGAAATTTACACTGGTATGGTCTGCCAGTAATCCTAACAACGCGGAGCCTAATCCTCCCATGCCAAAAGCAAAACCAAAAAATAAGCCTGACACCATACCTATTTTTCCAGGTACTAACTCCTGCGCATACACGAGAATAGCAGAGAAAGCGGATGCTATAATAACACCTGTTATACCAATTAGAATTCCTGTCCACAACAAATTAACGTGCGGCAACAATAAAGTAAACGGTGCAGCGCCCAGAATAGAAATCCAGATGATGATTTTTCTGCCGAACTTATCGCCGAAGTATCCACCCAGTAATGTACCCGCCGCAACCGAACCCAAAAAGACAAACAGGTATAATTGCGATTGAGGAATGGTTACATGAAATTTGTCTATCAGGTAAAAAGTAAAATAACTGCTGATGCTTGCCATGTAAAAAAACTTGGAAAATATAAGCACCAATAATATGGCAAGTGAAGCAATTACTTTTGTTTTTGATAATGTATGACCTTCTGTACTTACTGCTTTTTTAGAAGCCCTCAATGTAAGATGGGCTTTGTACCATCCGCCTACTTTTGTAAGGATAATTATAGCCAGCATTGCTGAAACCGTAAACCACATAATATTGGATTGACCGTAAGGCATCACAATAGCAGCCACCAGCAATGGTCCTACTGCACTTCCGGCATTACCGCCTAATTGAAAAATAGATTGAGCTAATCCACGCTTACCTCCGGATGCATAGTAAGCAACCTTCGAAGCCTCAGGATGAAAAACAGAAGAACCGATGCCAATCAATGCCGCGGAAACCAGTATCGTTTCAAAACCATGAGCGAATGCCAACAGTATTATACCTATCAATGAACAACCCAATCCAAAAACAAACGAGTAAGGATGCGGCTTCTTGTCAGTATAATTTCCAACAAAGGGTTGAAGAATAGATGCTGTTACCTGGAATACAAATGTGATAAGACCAACCTGAGAAAAGCTTAACTGATAATTCGCCTTCAGCAATGGATATGATGATTGCAATACCGATTGAATCATATCATTTAACAAATGGCTGATACTAATTGCAAAAAGGATATTGTAAAATGTTCGGGGAACAATAGTTGCTACGGGTGAAGCTGCAGGCGCAGTTAATACTTTTTCCATATTTTCATTTTTATCTAACGGGGCTTATCTATCAATAATCCTGGCAGCGGCTTTCCAGGCTTTTTTCGGGTCTTGTTGAATAATGCTTTCCAGTAGTTGTTCATGCAGGCGCTGTGTCTCTTTAAATATAGCTGTATCACTATACAATTCAACAAACCATTTCTTTAAATGAACAGACAGTGTATGATATAATTCAGAAAGAATTTCATTTTTAGAAGCGCTGGCAATAGCGGAATGAAATTCGATATCTGCTTCTACACAACCAGTGAGATTATTGATATCTGCCATTTCTTTTCTAAGCTCAAGCGCTTGTTTTATTTTTTGAATATCAGCCTTTGTTCTTTTCATCGCAGCTTTCTCTGCTATTTTCATCTCAAGCAGCTTACGTACTTCATCCAGATCTTCATTGTCTGCACTCTGCAGTCTTTGAGTAAATGGCTCTTTAATGCTTCTGGTTTCCTCCACAAACATGCCCACGCCCTGCTGTACCCGTATTAAACCAGAATGGATTAATATTTTTACAGCCTCCCTAAGTGTAGAACGCCCTACACCCAACGATTTAGCAAACTCGGCTTCGGTAGGCAACTGATCATTAGCTTTAAGCTTGTCCGCAATAATCTGTTTACGTATGCTGCTGGCAACTTCATCAGCTAAACTGATCTTTATAATTTTTTGTGTATTCATCATGTCATCAGACAACTGCAAATATATACGATTACTTCTCAACAGAAAAACTAAATCAGGCAAGACAATAAGTCCGCACTGAAAACTTATTTTATGTGGAATGCTTTATTTACTGGCAAAGTATTTGCATATATCAGTCACATCTAAATCTAAAACTGCTTCTTATGAAAAGGGCCCGTCTTCTCTTTGCACTTTTCTTAATAATATTTCATCTATACCTTCCAACAATTGGCGTAGCTCAGCCAGGCAATTTCATGCCAAGAGGAATTGGCGGCGGCGGCAGTATGTTTTTCCCAACTATTAATCCCGCGAACGATAATGAGTTTTATGTAACCTGCGATATGGGACAGCTTTTTCATAGTACCGATTTTGGCAACAGCTATACGCAGGTACCTTTTACACAATTTATAGCTGGCAATAAGTCTATATATGAATTTACCAGCAATAGTAATGTCGCTTATTGCTTGGGCAACGATGGCAATTATCATTATGGTGTGCGGACTATGGATGGTGGAAACACATGGAGCAGGTTACCAGGAAGTCCTTACAGCGACGAAGAAATATATACGTTAAAAGCAGATTACGCTAATCCAGGCAGCGTTGTTATAGGATATTATGGAGAAATTTATTTTTCCGGTGATTTTGGTTCAAACTTTACAAGGATACATACCGCCGCCAATAACGGTGCCGGTGTTATAGTTGGAGGCGTGTTTTTTGATGGCAATAACATATACATAGGCACGAATGATGGCGTATTATTTTCTTCAAATGGCGGAGCAAACTTTACAACACTTTCTCTAAGCGGCATTCCTGCCGGCGAACGAATTTTTTCATTTGCCGGAGCGAAGGCGGGGGGCATCACCCGTTGTTTTTGTATTACTGCCAGTGTTGATGATTTATATAACGGTATTGCGCCTTATGATTATTGGGGCTTTGCTAAAGGAGTATATTCAATGGATGTCAGTACGAATACATGGTCAAAAAAAATGAATGGGATTGATATCAATACCGATTTTGTGATGTATGTCGGAATGGCAAAAAACAATATTAATACTGTTTACCTTGGTGGCAGTGATGATAATACAGGTGGAAATATGGTAATAAAAACCACCGATGCCGGCAACAACTGGACTAAAGTTTTTACAACAGATAACAATCAAAATATCCGCACCGGCTGGTCGGGCGATGGAGGTGACAGGGGATGGGGTTATGGAGAAAGTTGTTTTGGTATAACCGTTGCACCCAACAATGCGAATAAGGTATTGTTTGGTGATTTTGGTTTTGTACACAAAACCAGCGACGGTGGCGCGAATTGGGAGCAAGCATATGTTAACGCATCTGATGAACACCCGGCAGCTTCGCCTACGCCTCCCAGAAAGTATTACCATAGTATCGGATTAGAAAACACAACGGTGTGGCAGGTGCATTGGCAGGATGCATATAACATGTTTGCAGGTTTTTCAGATATACGGGGTTTAAGAAGCATAGACGCGGGTGTTACCTGGGGTTTTGATTATACAGGACATACAGCCAACAGTATGTACCGCATAGTAAAACATAACACAGGTAATACGATGTTTGCTGCAACGTCTGGGGTACATGATATGTACCAGAGTACACGTTTACAAGATGCGGTGCTTGATGCAAATGATACTGAAGGCAAAGTGATTTATTCATCTGACAATGGCGCTACATGGCAATTACTGCACCAATTCAATCATCCGGTATTCTGGCTGGCTACTGATCCCAATAATGCAAATCGTATGTACGCCAGTGTTATTCATTATGGCAATGGCGCCGGGCAAGGTGGTATATGGACAACAAATAATCTGAATAATCTTGGAAGTGCTGCATGGACAAAACTTCCCAATCCACCACGAACAGAAGGACATCCTGCCAGTATTATTGTATTAAATGATGGCAAAGTTGTTTGTACATTTTCAGGAAGAAGAAACAGCAGCGGCGCATTTACTGCAAGCTCCGGCGTGTTTATATATAATCCCGGCACCAATAGCTGGACAGATGTTTCAGATGATGGCATGTTGTACTGGACGAAAGATATTGTAATAGATCCGGCAGATGCCACGCAAAATACCTGGTATGTATGTGTGTTTAGTGGTTGGGGCGGAGCGCCTAATGGTAAAGGCGGATTGTACCGCACCACCAACAGAGGAACAAGCTGGACCAAATTAACTGCCGATCAGTTTGATCGTGTTACTTCAACCACCTTCAATCCTTCCATCAATAATGAAGCGTACCTCACTACTGAAATGCAGGGTTTGTGGAGAACTTCCAACATCCGTGCTGCTACACCTGTGTGGTCGCTGGCAGATAGTTATCCGTTTAAGCAACCGGAGCGGGTTTTCTTCAATCCATATAATCCTGCTGAAATGTGGGTGACCAGTTTTGGCAATGGATTAAAAATGGGATTACAGGCTAGCACTCTTCCCATAAAATTACTTTCATTCTCGGGTAACCGCTTATCTGATATAAGCACACTGCAATGGATAACCGCAGATGAGGTGCAGGGTGACGGGTTTAATATAGAGCGAAGTGTAGACAGAATAAATTTTAGTGCTATCGGAAAATTGCCGGGAAAAGGAGGAATAAATAATCAATATGGATGGACAGATACCAGTACCGCAACAACAATATTTTATCGCATTAAAATAACAAGTGCTGGCGGAAATTATTTTTACAGTCAAACCATTAAACTTGAAAATAATAACGCGGTTAATAGTCGCATACGCCTGATGCGAAATCCTGTGAGTGACAATATTCCTATGGAGGTTGTAACAGATAAAGCAGCCATGATGGAATTACAATTGATTGATGCAGGAGGGCGCTCTATACTTAAAAAGGAGCTCCATTTACAAAAAGGGGTAAACCAATTGTCCGTTGGCTTGTCATCAACATATAGCAAAGGTGTTTACTTTCTGAAAGTGAAAACAGGCATTATAGACAAAACATTGCGGGTAGTGATTATGAAATAAATATCAGGATTGATGGAAGCGAAGATGAATGCCTCCTATAATCAAACATGACAGGTTGAGGATGTAAGAGGATCTTGTTTAGTGTGAGTTTGTATTGTCGCCCTGAAGAATAAAGGGTCTATCTATAAAGGCTGAAAAAGACTGAACTTAAAAAAGCCTTTTATCCAAACCTGGTTAAATCAGCAGCGTTATATCTCCAACTCCTTTGCAGGATCCCAGAACACTTTTTCAAAATTTACTATTGTATCATCTTTTACTTCTATGCCTTCTTTCTTTAAAAGATTCTCCATTAACGA
>JBGALP010000353.1:0-4143 GCA_044223805.1 Agriterribacter sp. | reverse complement strand
CATACAGGTGCTACATACACCGGGTCACACTATGGAATCTACAACTTACCTGTTAAAAGATGAACAGGGCAAAGAAGTTGCCATATTCACCGGCGATACTTTATTTATCGGAGATGTAGGGAGACCTGATCTTGTTCAAAAAGTAAAGGCCGACATTACGCCCGATTATTTAGCAGGATTGTTATTTGATTCGTTGAGAAATAAGATTATGCCTCTTTCAGATGATGTAATCGTATACCCCGGTCATGGAGCCGGAAGTGCATGTGGCAAAAACATGAGTAAGGAAACCACAGACACTCTGGGGAATCAGAAAAAAATGAATTATGCGCTGCGCTCAGATATGTCAAAAGAAGATTTTATAAAGGCAGTTACTGATGGATTAGTAGAGCCGCCACAATATTTTCCCTATAATGTGTTGATGAACTTAAAGGGCGGGATTCCTTCTGTAGATGATGTGATTAAAAAGGGTACCACTCCTCTTGCTCCTGAAGCATTTCAATTAGTATGGGAAACCGAAAAAGCACTTGTTATTGATACAAGAAGTAAAGATGTTTTTCCGGCCAAGTTTATTACCGGTGCTGTTTTCATCGGACTCGATGATAACTTCGCTCCGTGGGTAGGCGCTTTAATCACAGATTTGAAACAACCTGTTTTGTTAGTGGCAGAAAAAGGAAGAGAAGAGGAGGCGGTAATAAGATTGTCGAGGGTTGGGTATGACAACACGCTTGGGTATCTTGAAGGCGGCGTGGAAGCATGGGAGAATGCAGGCTTTAGTACAGATAGCATTGCCGAAATTTCAGCCGTTGCATTTGAGCAATTGTATACAAAGGACAAAACAATACACCTGCTTGATGCCCGCAAAGAGAGTGAATTTGAGAGCCAGCATATCAGAGGTGCACAAAATTTTCCGTTAGATTTTATTAACACTAATATGAGTAAACTCCGGAAAACGGAAAAATATTTTGTTCATTGTGCCGGCGGGTACCGCTCACTCATTACGGCATCTATTTTAAAATCACGTGGGTTCAACGTAGTTAATATTAAAGGTGGCTTTAAAGCTTTGAGTGCAACAAATCTTGAGAAAACAGCTTACAGGGTGCAGGAAACAATGCTTTAACAGCGTGGCTGAAGGCATTGCTACAAACTGGTTGTCGTTAATGGCAACCGGTTTTTTTTATTCTGACTCATGTTTTAAAATAACAGCAGGTGACAAAAGTTACAACCTGCGCAACGGCGCTTATATATTTTCGCGAAAAAACAAATGGCAACTATTACACTTACAACGCAGGGTTTTAAAAATCAGATCTTCAATTACGAAACAGCTTCTGAATGGAAATACAATGGATCGCTTCCTGCCATCATAGATTTCTATGCAGATTGGTGTGGTCCCTGTAAAATGGTGGCGCCCGTGTTAGAAGAATTAGCGGAAGAATATGATGGTAGATTGTTGATCTATAAAGTAAATACGGAGGTAGAACATGAGCTCGCTTCGGTTTTCCAGATTCAGAGCATACCAACCTTCCTCTTCATACCGGTAAACAATCAGCCGGTGTTACAACCTGGGGCGCTTCCCAAAAACGCTTTTAAAAAAATAATCGAGGAACATTTAATGGCAAACATGGTATCTTAGATGAAAGCAAAGGCTATATCGGGTGAAATCTCCCGACGCCAATTGCCAAAAGAAGCTGCTGAATATATTTTTATGTCCGAATAAAAATCAGAAAAATTGTTATGACCGATCAAAAGCAAATTCATGAACTTTTTCCAGGTCTCGAAGAAGGTTTATATGAGGAGTTAATGAAGTATGGAGACATAAAAGAAGTGCCTGCGGGAACAATGTTGCTTAAAGCCGGGCAAACCATCCGCTCCACTATGCTTGTACTGGATGGCGTTGTAAAATTATACCAGGAGGATGAGGAGGGGAACGAATTTTTTATGTATAATATTCAACAGGGTCAGGCTTGTGCAGTATCTATGATCTGTACTTATCAACAAGAGAAAAGCCAGGTTACTGCCAGGGCAATGACCGATGTAGTGTTGCTTACTATTCCGCTGGAGTATATGGATAAGTGGTTGAGCAAATACAAAAGCTGGCATTACTTCGTAATTAAAACCTATCGTTCGCGTTACGAGGAGCTGTTGAAGACAATAAATGAAATTGCTTTTAAAAACATGGATGAACGCCTGGAGTTTTACCTCAAAAAACAGGTTAAGCAATTTGGAAAGCATGTAAAGCTTACGCACCAGGAAATTGCTACCGATCTTAATTCGTCAAGAGAGGTGATAAGCAGGCTGATGAAAAAAATGGAAAGAAACGGATGGATCGTCATCAACAGAAATTCATTTGAATGGACGAAAGATTGATTGTTGCTTCTTTAAAAATAAGTTGCGTAAGTAACACTAATCACAGATAACGCCACTAACACCTGCCATCTTTGCTGTATAAAAATATAGTTCAGTATGGAAATAGCAGGTTATATCGCCTCCCTTGTTATAGGTATTTCGTTGGGGTTAATAGGTGGCGGCGGATCTATTCTTACAGTACCAGTACTCGTTTATCTATTCAGGATTCAGCCGGTTGCAGCAACGGCGTATTCACTTTTTATTGTTGGTTCAACCAGTTTGGTAGGGAGCTATCCCAAATATAAAGGTGGTGAAATCAATTTTAAAACAGCCCTCATTTTCGGTATTCCTTCCATTGCCGCTGTATTTGCTACAAGAGCGTTTATTGTTCCCGCAATACCTGATACTGTTTTTTCAACAGGTGGTTTTACAGTAACTAAATCTTTGCTGATGATGCTGCTGTTTGCTGTACTGATGGTAGTTGCATCGGTATCCATGATAAGAAATAAACAACAGCCAAAAGAAACAGCGGGAGAACAAAAGTTTAATTACCCGGTAATACTGATCGAAGGTTTGGTTGTAGGTACGCTTACCGGACTGGTAGGAGCAGGTGGCGGGTTCCTGATCATTCCTGCGCTGGTATTATTAAGCAAACTCCCCATGAAGCAGGCTGTAGGCACATCGCTGCTCATTATCGCGGCAAAGTCATTGATAGGATTTACAGGAGACCTGGGCAAAGAAGCCATGAACTGGTCATTGCTTTTTTCGGTAACAGCGCTTGCCATTGTTGGCATTTTTATTGGAAACAGGTTGAGTAGTAAAGTATCAGCAGAAGGATTAAAAAAAGGCTTCGGTTGGTTTGTTCTGGTAATGGGTATTTACATTATAATGAAAGAATTATTTTTTCCCGGATCGGGTGGATCACATTAGTGATAAAATCAGAAGTAAAAGTTTGATTGTGACTTATGTCATTTATAGATGTTAAAAACTACCGCATATTTGCATAACAGAAAAGAAACAACAACAATGATTATAGAACAGATATATACAGGATGTTTAGCGCAGGGCGCATATTATATTGAAAGTGATGGAGAAGCTGTTATTATAGATCCTTTGCGCGAGGTGCAGCCTTATATTGAAAGGGCTGCACGCAGCAATGCCAGAATTAAATACGTATTGGAAACGCATTTTCACGCAGACTTTGTGTCTGGTCATCTTGATCTTTCCAAAAAAACAGGGGCACCTATTGTGTATGGTCCGCAGGCAGCGCCGGCATTTGATTTTTATGCCGCCAGTGATGGCGAAGAGCTGAAAGTAGGCAAAGCCACCATTAAAGTGTTACATACGCCAGGGCATACCATGGAAAGTACCTGTTACCTCTTAAAAGACGAGAAGGGAAAAGCGGTTGCCTTATTTAGCGGCGATACATTATTTATAGGTGATGTAGGTCGCCCGGATCTTGCACAAAAAGTGAAATCAGATTTGACGCAGGATAAACTGGCTGGTTATTTATTTGACTCTTTAAGAAACAAAATAATGCCGCTGGCCGATGATATTATTATATACCCGGCACATGGTGCGGGCAGTGCCTGTGGTAAAAACATGAGTAAAGAAACAACCGACACGCTGGGGCATCAAAAGAAAACCAATTACGCATTGCGTGCCGATATGACCAAAGAATCTTTTATTAAAGAAGTAACTGCCGGACTGGTGGCACCGCCTGCATATTTTCCTATGAACGTAATGATGAATATAAAGGGATATGAAAGTATAGATAAAGTATTGGAAAGAGGTTTGCAT
>JBGALP010000352.1:0-4159 GCA_044223805.1 Agriterribacter sp. | reverse complement strand
AGCGGATACGTAGTGAAAAACCTATGGCTATAATAAAAATATCGAGGATAGGTATGTTTTTTAACCCGAAAGAATAACCCACGTTTATCGCAAAATAAAGCCCCAGCAAAATTAAAAAGCGACCGCCCAAAATATAGGCGATGGAAAATCCGGTAATGATAAGTAATGCACAAATAATTAATGCAACGGTAGGCGAGGCTTTACCGGAAGCCAGGGGTCTGTTTCTTTTTTCAGGATGTTTCCTGTCGTCTTCTATATCGCCGTAGTCATTAATAATATAAATACTGCTGGCGATACAGCAAAAAGCGATAAATCCCCAAAAAACCATAGTTAGTTTGGCTACGTCAAATACTTCTCCTGAAAAGAAAAGAGGAATATAAAGAAAAAGGTTTTTTGCCCAGTCTTTAGGTCTTAAAAGTTTTATGTAAATCACTATACTTATTCAGCGTTTATTACAGAAATATACGGCAGCAATATAATTGAAAATTCAAATATACGTTTTCCAATAACGTTCATCGTATTTCGTTAGTATTTATTGATTAAAGATAAGGCTTACATAAAATGGTAACGTCTCTTTTTAATGAAGTTCTCATGAAATTTATGTGTCAATGCATATTTTTACAAATCAACCGACTATTATGATTCAAAAAAAATGGTGGACAGGTCTGGAAGTAGCTGTGATTGTGCTTTTTGCTATAGTGCCTTTGTTTTTTAGTCTTCCATACCGCGTTAATATCTTTTTGTCGTGGGAGGGTGCTTACCGTATAAGCAGTGGAGAAATGCCTTTTCGTGATTTTGGCCTGCCGCTGGGAGGAATGTATTGGGTAGTGCCGGCTTTGTTTTTTAAGATTTTCGGAGCGCAGATGATTACCCTGATTAAAGCGCAGGTGTTTCTCAACATCCTTTCTGGTTTAGCGTTTCGGTCTATTTTGAAAAGTCTTTCCGTTCAACCTGCTTTGCGATTAGCCGGTATATTATTGTATTGTGTTTCTTTTTCGTTTTTTAATTTTTGGCCCTGGTATAATCACACCGTTATTGTATATGGGTTTATAGCGCTGGCATTTGTTGTTAAACTAATAGTGAGTGAGAACAGAAAATATGCTTTGGCGTGGGGATTATTGGGAGGGCTGTTTACTTTCTTTTCATTTTTTACCAAGCAGGATGGTGGTGGACTCACCTTTGTAATTGGTTTTATACTCCTGGCATATAATGTATGGCTCTCAAAAAAATGGGTAGACCTGCTTACTTATACTGGCGGCACTATACTATTTTCAACAATAGCCATCTTGATTTTCTCCCGTTATGAGTTTTCTTATTGGTTTAATCATGGACAACCACCACATAATGCCCGCATTTCGGTAGCCGATATAGCGAATGAATTTTTTGGAGGTTCGCAATGGCTGAAATTTTATTTTGTGGTAGTGATATTGCTGGCTATAGCACGACTTAAAGATTGGAAAGCATTTATTAAAGAGAAAAGAAGTGTAATTTTTTTATTGCTTACGTTAGGGATTCTATGCTTTGCCGCTATCTTTCAGGTTACCAGCTATACACCAGACAACAGTAACATATTTTTTCACAGCTTTGCTTTTGTATTTATTTTCAGCTATATACTGCAGTATTTTTCCTTTAATCTCAATACGGTAAAAACCGCCGCTATACTAAGTCTTGGTGTGTTTTTCTGGTGGAGTCATATCTACTGGAATTATATGCAGCGCATTCTAAACATCAGTACAGGCGATAGTAAGATAATGAAATCGGCTACCGGAGAAAATGTAGTGAACAAACATAACTCCATTGTTCATGCCGATACATTTTCTATTGGTCAAGGCAACTGGATCAGTATCAATCTTCCGACGCTTCGTAAAATAACCATGCCTGAACCTACTGTAAAAGGAGTAGAGCGTTTATTAAATATGGATATTGTAAAGAGCAATAAGGATCTGAAAGTATTAAATATGTCAGAACTTACTTTTCTTGCTGCCGAAATGCCTTATAAGCTGGAACAGGGGCCGCGGCATCCATTATGGTATCACTTAGGCGTGGGTATGTTTAACCGGGAGCTGGCTATGTTCGAATCCCGCATACGGGAGAACTATTACGACATTGTTTTGTTTGAATATATTGATGATCTCAATAATTTCTATCCTTTTAGTGTCCGCGATCTGCTTAAAACACAATATAAACAAGTGGACGAATTTTTTGCTCCGCGTAACACTAATCCTGGTACAATTGAAGTGTACATTAAAAAGTAATTGGAATGTATATTGGCAAGTGATCTGTACTAATTGTATTTGTCGGCTAACAATTGTTAGCCGATTTTTGTTTTATACTAATCAAGAAATGCGCATTCATCTCGTTTAATAACCGTTGTTCCTATTTTAAGTATAATACCTGCATTGCCTGTAACATTTAGCCTGCACTGAGAGTTACAATATATAGTAACTACGCAAACACGGTATAATGGAGCGGTAATAATGATGTGGCGATTTCTTAAAATAATCTAGTGTATATCGTTTACACGCTTCTTTTTCCGTTTGTGTATTTTATATTTTCTCTGCCGTTATTTCTGATGATTTTTAAGTCCGAAACCATTCGTATAACTAATTCTTTATGAAAAATAAATTACTGAAAGGCGCGCATTTGTCTGAGCGCAAATACAGAGAAATACTGCAACTGTTTTGTGACGATCTTACTGCTACTCAAATTGCGGGTATTAGTGGTGTAAGCAGAGTTACCATAAATAATTATTTCAGAATGATACGGTTGGTTATTGCCGCCTACTGCGACCGGCACAAAAGCAACGTGCATGTTGAAGCGGATAGCATACAAGAGAAGGATGTGGAATTATCAATAGACGGGATGCCTGTTTATTATGGTTTAAGTATGCAAAACGGAAAAATAGATACGGGATGGCTGAAAGAAGTAGGCAAGGATTCTATACACAAGCTGCGCAACCTTAACACAAATAATAGTATTGGTGGTTTACCGGATTTCAGAGGATATCATGCCGTAGCAGATTGTAACGAATGGCAGCTATACTGGTTGCACCCCGATACTGATTCTGTGTCTATAAACAATACCCTTTCAGAAATCAATGGCTTCTGGGCGCATACTAAAGGACGCCTGCATAAATTCAGAGGCATGAACAAAAAGATGTTATACCTGCATATAAAAGAATGTGAATTCAGATATAATTTTAGAGATGAAGATATTTTGCTGCAATTGGTAAATATTATTAATACCTCTGCCGCCGCGGCGCAATTTTCATCTCAACAGCTACGCTTCGCTTAGCCGGAGTTGTTATAATAAAGAGTGTAAGTTTTCTCATGTTTTAACAGGCGGGTGATTGTCTAATCGCCTGCTTTTTTTATTGCTGATACTTTTGCATAAAGCAAACGTTGAACTTTTTGTTCAACGTTTAAATGCGGCTTTTTTGTTTTAGCTTATTTTGATCCGAAGAAATTGTATACCAATAATAACCAACCAGATCAACCAAAGTGTGCTGCCAATAAAGCCAGCCAAACCCCATACCGGAAAACCTGGAATAACTGTTGCCAATAATTCAGCCTGTGCTAAAACATAAATGATAGCGCTTATATATCCTAACCAGTTAACCCACGATGGCATCAATTTGTTTTTGGCAAAAATGAAACTCATTAATATAGTCCATGCTATGGTAAACAATTGCCCTAGGTGTTCTCCCAATATAACACCGGCCAACTGGTGAATGGTTTTAAAAGAAACAATGGCAGCGGCTTTGGCAGCTTCTTCATTGGCTTCTACAAATGTGTTGGATAAAACAGGAACTACAAATGTCCAGCGCAGTAATCCTATCATTTGCACTATTAAACCAATTAAGCCAATAGTGGTTGCTGCATTTGCGGCCATTGATCTGCTTTCTAATTTCTTCCCAATCATTATGTAAGCGGGTAATAAAGGAATGCCGGCAAGCGCGAATGTTAACCAGGTAAATATAAGCCGGTTGCCACCTTCGTGAAATTTGGTAAGAATAGTAGCGGTATCCTGCCGTAAAATAACCGGGTATTCAAAAATGATAGTGAGTATGGTATAAGGAATAAATACACCGACGGCTCCGGTAATAATAAAACTGCCAATTAGTTTTTCGATTTTCATAAAAGCTTTTTGAGATTTTTAT
>JBGALP010000351.1:0-4171 GCA_044223805.1 Agriterribacter sp. | reverse complement strand
CCATGCGGCTTCTTTATCGGCATGTTTAATTACAATGGCGTTCAACAATCCTTTGCCACGTATGGTTTGAATATATGGCAAATGCAGCTCCTGTAATTGCTGTCTCAGCAAAATGCCCATCCGTTCAGCATTCTGTGCCATCTCTTCATGTATTAATACATTCAGCGATGCTATGGCTACCACACTGGCTAAAGGGTTGCCCCCATAGGTCGAACCGTGTTCTCCGGCTTTAATAGTCAACATAACATCATCATTGGCTAACACCGCGCTTACAGGTAATGTTCCGCCACTTAAAGCTTTTCCCAATATCAGTATATCTGGTTTTACATTTTCATGATCGCAGCATAACATCTTTCCGGTTCGCGCAAGCCCTGTTTGAATTTCATCTGCTATAAATAAAATATTATGTTTTTCGCACAATGCTTTTGCATTGTGCAGGTATCCATCAGCAGGTACCTCTACACCTGCTTCACCCTGTATGGGTTCAACAAGAAAGCCGGCTACATTTTTATCTTCAAGCGCCTGCTGCAACGCATCAATATTATTGTAAGGAATTACTTCAAACCCGGGAGTATAGGGTCCGAATTGTTTGGTGGAAGAAGGATCGGTACTGAATGAAATTACACTGGTAGTTCTGCCATGAAAATTATTGGCGCAAACAATAATTTTTGCCTGGTTTTCAGCAATTCCTTTTACTGCATAACCCCAACGCCGGCAAAGTTTAATAGCAGTTTCAACTGCTTCCACACCGGTATTCATCGGCAATACTTTATCGTAGCCAAAAAGGGTGGTTATACATTTTTCGTACTCGCCCAGTTTGTCGTTATAAAATGCTCGTGATGTAAGCGTGAGTTGCGATGCCTGTTCTGTTAATGCCTTAATAATTTCAGGGTGACAGTGTCCCTGGTTCACCGCGGACAAAACCCCTTCTCCTTTTTTTAATACCACCGGCAGTGGGTGATAGTTATGTGCACCATGTTTATCTTCTATTGCTATATAATAACCGGTTTTATCTGAAAGCGTTGTTGCAGTAGCCATGAAACTAGTTTTAAAGGCGTAATGACTTAATGATTTTAAACAAAAACAGAATCGTTTTCTGGCTCGTGAGACACGAGCCTTGGCGAAAGAATATTTTCCGGGCTTGTGAAGCACCAGGGTTGGGCAAAGTGAAATCATCAACTATTGTGATCTAAAAAATCGAGGTTCCGATCGAGAAAGGATAATATGAATGCTTTGCTGAGAATAACTAAAAGATTTAATGCAAGATAAGTTTTATCCAACAATTTTTTGAATGTAATTATCATTCCAGGTCATAGCAGGAACAGCGTTCGCCGGAAAAAAACCATATATGGTTGAACCGCTTCCAGACATGGCGCTGTATACAGCACCATGATCATATAATTGCGCTTTAATTGTTTTCAACTCAGGATGCTGCTGAAATACCGCCTGTTCAAAATCGTTTGTAATAAGTGCCTTCCAGTTTGTTATAGGTTCCTGTATAATTTCTTTAAGTGATTGGGCTGGTTCCGCTGGTGTGATAGCTGAAAATGCCGCGCCGGTATTAACGTGAATGCCGGGGTTTATTAAAACCAAAGTATAGGCAGAAAGATCAAGCTGAATCGGCTCCAGGATCTCTCCTCTTGAAGTAGCAAAGCACGGTTTATTGTATACAAAAAAAGCGCAATCGCTGCCTAGTTGCGCAGCGTATTGGATTAATTGTTCAGTGGAGAGATTCAGTTTGTATTTTTCATTCACCAACTTCAGCATAAAGGCACCATCTGCTGAACCACCTCCCAGGCCTGCGCCTGCGGGAATAGTTTTATGAAGAAATATATCTACCACAGGTATGGATGGAAAATCTTTCCGGAGCAATTCGAGCGCCTTAATACAAATATTGTCTGATGCATTTCCGGGCACAGCTATACCGGAAACCTGCAATTGAAATGAAGCTGTTTTATTGTTATTATCTGATGATTTCTGATTTGGATTTTCTATTACTTCCAGCACATCGTACCAGTGCACCGGGAAAAAAATGGTTTGGATATTATGGTAACCATCGTTACGCTTTGAAGTAATGTTAAGCCCTATATTAATTTTACAATTGGGGAACAATACCACTGTATGATATTTTTTAAGCTATAACGGTTACCTGATATACAGATGAGAGCTATAAAAACCGTGATGCGGCTTATTTAGAATTTTTTCTTCCTGTGATTAATTTCGTCACGTATGGCAATTGCACGTAAATAATCTTCCTGTTCCAGCACATCCGTGAGCAATTGATTTAAATCTTCCAGCGACATGGCTTTCAGATCTTCTTTAGTACCACTTGTTTCCCTGATCAATTGTTGTTCTTCTTCCGGCTTTTTCTTTTTGCCTGAATCTTCCATTAATATACCCGCACTTTCCAGAATGTGTTCGTATGTATATATAGGGCAGCCAAAACGCACAGCCAATGCCAGGGCATCAGAAGTTCGGGAATCAATTTCTACCGTATCGTGTTCGCTGCTACATAACAATTTGGAGTAAAATATACCTTCCTGTAAGTCACTGATGATGATCTCATGTAATTCAACATTAAAGGCCATCATAAAATTCTTCATCAGATCATGGGTAAGGGGACGGCTTGGCTGCATTCTTTCCAATGCCACAGCAATTGCCTGTGCTTCAAAACCACCTATTACTATAGGTAAACGCCTCAACCCATTGGTTTCACCCAGCACCACCGCATAGGAATGTGTCTGGGTAATACTATGCGATAATGCAACTATTTCCAGTTCTATTTTCTTCATAATCTGCTGCGAATGTACAAGAAATTTGTAAAAAGGGATGCACAGTAAAACTAAAATAAAAACCGCTCCGGTTACCCGGAGCGGCTAATGAAGAAACGTGTTTTCTCATGCTACGCCTTTCACTTTTTTAACTTCTTCTATAATTTTAGGCACTACTTCAAAAGCATCGCCTACTATGCCGTAATCAGCCGCCTTAAAAAAAGGCGCTTCAGGATCTTTATTTATAACCACGATGGTCTTACTTCTGTTTACACCTGCCAGGTGTTGTATGGCGCCTGATATGCCTATGGCTATATATAAATTAGGTGCAATCGCCAAACCGGTTTGTCCCACATGTTCATGATGCGGTCTCCAGTGCGTATCAGCCACAGGACGGCTGCATGCCGTAGCAGCACCAAGCAATTTTGCAAGTTCTTCAACCATTCCCCAGTTTTCAGGTCCTTTTAAACCACGTCCGCCACTCACTACTATATCTGCTTCACTTAAAGGAACTTCTCCTTTTACTTTATTAACACTGGTAACTTTTACTTTTGGTGCTCCTATGGTTACTTCAGCAGCAACTACTTTTGCCTTTGTTTCGCATGTTGTGCTTACTGCAAACGCATTAGGGTTAAGCGCAATTATTTTTACAGGTGTGTTGATGGCTATATTCGCAAATGCTTTGCCTGAAAAAACAGTTTTCTTTACAACAAAACCATTAGAAACATCGGGCAAGGCTATTGCGCCTGCCACCAGGCCTGCTTTTAATTTGGCAGACAACCGTGGAGCGATGGCTTTACCATCAACATTATTTGAAAATACAATCACTTTTGCTCTGGTTGATTGCGCCACCTGGGCTATTACAGCCGTAAACAACTGCGCATCCAGGTTGTTTAACGCGCTATTATTTACATGATGAATAGTTGAAATGCCATATTGCCCTAATGAGGCCAGGTCTTCTGAAACAGTTCCAAGCACAATGCCTTCCGCTGTATCTCCCAATATCCCTGCAACTTTTGCGCCATAGCTTAATGCCTCAAGCGAAGCTTTTTTGATATGCCCTTCAGATTGATCTATAAATATTAAAACTGACATGCGTAATTTGAAATTTGAGATTGGAGATTAAAGATTCAGAATACTAAAAAACTTTGGCTTCTTCATGCAGTAACCGTACCAGTTCTGCAGGATTATCGGCGGGTACTAATTTAACGCCTGCTTTAGCCGGTGGCAATTCAAAACTTACAATGCCTGTCAAACTTTCTACCGCAGCCGGTTCTGCAACTTTTAAAGGCTTTGTTCTGGCGGCCATAATGCCCCTCATATTAGGTATTCTTGCTTCTGCCATTCCTTTCTGGCAGCTTATTACTACAGGCGTACTTACTTCGCACACTTCTTCACCG
>JBGALP010000350.1:0-4172 GCA_044223805.1 Agriterribacter sp. | reverse complement strand
ATGGAGGTTATGCTTACCGCATACCACCGGCAGGAGTTATTATTGAAAATGGAATGATAAAAGCGAATGTAGCTTTACCTGGTATCAGCATCCATTATACAACGGATGGATCAGAACCTACATTGCAGTCGCCTGTTTACAGTGAACCTGTTCCCGCAACCGCTACTTTTAAATTCAAAACATTTGATGCCGCCGGCAAATCGGGCAGAACCATTACACAGGAAAAGCCGGCAGCACAACGGCTGAACTGATTATTTTTTTACTTCACTCACATCCAGGTATTGTATCAGCGCAGGTTGTTCGGGCGTGAGCGTGAAATATATTTCAAGCGTTGTGCTTTCTCCTTCTATATAAAAAATGCCACGTAATTGATTTTCAGGAATGATATCAGTTACGCGTTTTATTTTACCCAGCTTGGTAAAGAAGCTCTCAAATTTTTCTCTTCGTTCTTCAACGGAATGATCAGGAAAAAAATTAACTGCAAAAATATTGCTGGCTGTTGCATTATTCCAGTGTGGCAAAAATTGCATTAATGCCTCTTTTCGCTGCCGCAGTATAGCTGAAACCGGTAATGTGCGCGGTGCAAGCGCGGTGGTTTTTGTCAGTGTATCCATCACAGCCCAATTCAGGTTGCTCATACCGGCATAGGTAAGATTACCAAAAGCCATCACTCCAATACCATAATCGGGCATTATCCACCACTGGCTGCCAAAGCCCGGAAGTCCGCCGGTATGTCCCACATATAATCTTCCGGCACAATCCCTGCTCACGCGCAAGCCATACCCATAGCTGCTCGTCATTGGGCAGGCTCTGCCACCTGGATATGTAAACTGTGCAGCAAGATTATTAAACGCCCAGGGTTGCTGCATCTCTCTAACGGAACTTCGTTTAACCGGTCCCGTTTCTTTATCATTGCGCGGTGGCCAGGCAGACAACTGGAAGGCAAGGTATTTACTGAAATCTTCGATAGAAGTAATCAGTCCACCCATGGCGCCGTATACACCATCGTGCAATAAAGCTTCTTCTTTCCATTGGTTACTCTCCCACCTGTAACCGTGTGCTAATAATGCAGGCGGTGCATTTGTATATTCCCAAACAGTATGGTTCATCCCTAAAGGCTCCAGAATATTTTTTGTTATATACTGCTGGTAAGGTTTGCCTGAAACTACTGCTATAATTTTTCCCAACATAGCAAAACCCATATTGCTGTATTCGTAAGCTATGCCTGGCACTTTTGAAAAAGAAATACCTTTTTGCAGCATAGTCATAAATGCGCTATCAGTAGCATCCAGTTGGCGATCACCCCACGGATTATCTTCGGGGAAACCCGCTGTGTGCGTCATCAAATTTCTGATGGTGATGGCAGGTGCGTCGGTTGTTAATAAAGGAATATTTTTTAATTGAGGTATATATTTTGAAACTGCATCATCTAACTGTAGTTTTCCTTCATCACGCAGTTTTAGTATAGCCAATGCCGTTAGGCTCTTGGTCATTGATGCAATACGGAATAGAGATGAAGTACTGATGGGCATCTTATTACTGATGTCAGTAAATCCGTTGCTGCCAGTGTATATTAACTTTCCATCAGCCACTATACCATAAGCAATACCCGGGAAATTGCTATTCTCGGCATAGGCTTTTACCATTTTATCGATGGCGGGCGCAAGCAGTGTTATCTTTTTTTGTGCAGATGTATCCTGTGCATGAGCTATACAGGTAAGCATTAATAATATTATGGGTAATAAGTTTTTCATGTAATGCATGTTGTGATAAGTGGTATGTAAAATAATCTATTATATGCAGGAGATATAAAAATGTAAATGATTTTTACTTCAGGGTTTATAAACCTATGAGGTTTGCAGCGCAGATGCTGGACAGCAAACCTCATAGGTTTTCGATATAATCTTTACCTTTATGCCGATTTTTTTACAATGAATATATTAATGGTTTGTCTTGGCAATATTTGCAGAAGCCCCCTGGCTGAAGGAATAATGCGACACAAAATAGAGGAAGCAGGTTTACAATGGCAGGTAGATAGTGCCGGCACCAACGGCTACCACGTAGGTGAAGCGCCGCACAGGCTTTCTCAAAAAGTGGCCGCTATGAATGGTATTGATATAAGCAACCAGCGCGCAAGAAATGTTGTTGCGGATGATTTTGAAAAATTTGATATTATTTACGCCATGGCAGATGATGTGATAGACGAGATAAAGTGGAGAACAGGAAAAAAATACAATGCGGCAAAAGTAAAATTGCTGATGAACGAAGCTTATCCCGGAAAAAACATGGATGTACCGGATCCATGGTATGGACCCGAACCCGGTTATCACGAAGTATTTGATATGATTGATAAAGCCTGCAGCAGGATCATAAAAAAATACGCTGCACAAAAAACAATATAACCATCTCAATTATATACCAGCATGAGCAAACCCTCACTTCCGCAAGGCACCCGTGACTTTGGAGCTGAAACCGTACGCAAGAGAAATTACATCATCAACATTATAAAAACTGTTTTTGAGTTGTATGGCTTTGAGCCGTTGGAAACACCAGCCATGGAAAACCTTGAAACGTTGATGGGGAAATATGGAGAGGAAGGTGATAAACTTATTTTTAAAATTTTGAATAACGGATTAAATGACCCAAAAAATACGGAGAAAGCTTCATTAGCATTTCAAAATGTATTACAGGGAAAAAATGATAAAAACCTTACAGAGCGCGCCTTAAAGTATGACCTTACTATCCCGTTTGCAAGATATGTGGCGATGAATCATGGGCAACTCACGTTTCCGTTTAAACGCTACCAGGTACAACCGGTATGGCGTGCAGATCGCCCGCAAAAAGGCCGCTACCGCGAGTTCTATCAATGCGATGCGGACGTAGTGGGCAGTACGTCATTATTGAATGAAGTGGAACTTGCAAATATATACGATACTGCTTTTGCAACGCTTGGTGTAGCTGTTGATATTAAAATCAACAATCGGAAAATTTTGGCTGCCTTGGCGGAACTGTGCGGAGGCGCAGATAAAATGGTTGACATCACCATTGCTATAGATAAGTTAGATAAGATTGGGATTGACAAAGTGCAAGAAGAATTATTGCAGAGAAGTTTAAGTGATGATCAGGTAAATACAATACGGCAATATTTATTGATTGATGGAGATAACGCGCAAAAGTTAAACAGTATTAAGCATCTTTTCAGCAAAAGTGAGAAAGGACTGAAAGGAATAGAGGAGTTAGAATTTATTTTAGATTATGCATCTACGTTATCAGGGAAAAACAATCTCGTAATTGATCTTACCCTTGCGCGCGGGCTTAACTATTATACAGGAACTATTTTTGAAGTAAAAGCGCATAATGTGCAGATGGGAAGTATTGGCGGCGGCGGCAGGTACGATGATCTTACCGGTTTATTTGGTGTGCCGAATATACCTGGTGTGGGGGTCTCGTTTGGCGTTGACAGAATTTATGATGTATTGGAAGAACTGCAATTATTTCCTGTTGAAGTACACTCCGGAACACAGATACTATTTTTTAACCTTGGAGAAGCGGAAAGCAAAAAAGCATTTGAATTAATGCAGGCGCTGCGTGGCAAGGGCATTTCATGCCAGCTTTATCACGAACAGGCAAAGTTTGATAAACAATTTAAATATGCTGAAAAGAAAAATATCGCTTATGCGGTAATGATAGGAAGCCGTGAGTTAGAAAATCAATCATGCAATATTAAAAAACTCGCCACCGGGGAACAAGCTTCTGTAAGTTTTGAGGAACTTTTGGTCTATCCTTTTTAGGATCACTACAACATTTGTGAAGCAATTTCCTGTATCCAATCCGCGAATCTGCGGCAAAAGCAATCACTTTGTCATAACACTGTAAGTTTCCCATTTACGTAAACCACTTTTCCGCATTTCGATATATGCGGACTTTTTCCTCATGTATTTTTGTTGTTATGATTTCGAACTTCCACCGGTATTTCTTTAGAAGTGGAAATATACTTAAATATCGAAATCAGGGGCCGTTCCGGTTTTTCTGTTGTAAACGGCGATAGTTTTACGGATGTGCCCGGCTATGCTTCATATGTATTCTATTCTTTTATTGCCACAACCATCAACAGGTTTATGTACTTTTGGCAAAATTTTCAACAACAATGAAACCGGTTACAGCTAATTATT
>JBGALP010000035.1:0-28283 GCA_044223805.1 Agriterribacter sp. | reverse complement strand
ATTATTGATGTTTATTTTCGTTTTCCCAAATGGGTATAAGCACAAAGCTATAGAGTCACGTTTGAAAGTATGGGCTTCTGCAAAACAATACTTCCTACTGTAAACCTCATTATTCACATGTAAAGAAATTACTTGTGTTCCCTGGCTTCCATCATTCCTGAGCGAAAAATATATCCATACAATTTCACCGGGTGCTGTTTTTGATGTTGAAATGGCAAAGTCTGATAGCGTAAATAAAGGTTTAACCGGAACACCTTCTTTGCTATCCGCATCTTTGAAAATATTTTTAACCGGCTCCTTGCTCATTCCGAAATTTAATACGCCACCGCTTAGTATAGCCGTGTGCAAAATTGCAGGTGCCTTCAGCGCAGTTCCATTGAGGGTTACAGCATTAGTATACACGCCATCACCCTTTTTGTTTATGATCAATTTCTTCCCGTTTGTTAATTTAATTTTTACTGAATTAAAAACAGGAGAACCAAGGGTATAAGCCGGATTGGCCGGACAAAACGGATAGATGCCCAATGCACTAAATACATACCAACTGGAAAGCGAACCAAGATCGTCGTTTCCCGGAAGTCCGCCGGGGGTTGCATGATAACGGTTTTTCAAAATATGGCTAACCCATTTTTGTGTAAGCCAGTGATGTGCCGCGTAGTTGAAGAAATAAGGCACATGAAAAACCGATTCATTATCAAAAATAATTTTACCGTTGGCCAACGCCGAATCAAGCCGTTCAGCAAAATACTCATCTCCGCCGAGGAGGTTTATCAAATCACGCGGTTGATGTGGTGCGAAATAACTATAACTCCATTTATCACCTTCTTTATAACCTGTAGTTCCGGGTTCTTTTTTAAATGCATCGCCATTGCGTGGGAGCAGGAATAAGGTTTCCTTATTGAATAGCTGCCTGTAATTAAAACCCCTGTTATTAAAGTAAGTGAAGTCGCTGTTGTTGTGCATTACCTTTTGTGCATACTGCCCAATACTCCATTCATTATATGCATATTCTGTTGTTCTGGTTACAGATTCCGGCCAGGTAAAAGGTACATAGTTTTCCATGATGTAAGTGTTCATGTCTTTCCTCCGGAACGGCCCAGTGAGCGTATTACTTTTCATAGCACTATAAGCCAGCACACTATCTACGGTTATGCCTTTCAGGTAGGAATCCACAATAATGGCTACAGCATGATTACCCGTCATTGTTTCTACCGGCAGGTTACCTGTTTGCTTATAAATATCCAGCAAAGACAACACCATATCCTTCTGCTTTTCGGGATATAATAGTGTAATCAATGGATGGAGGCTACGGAAAGTATCCCAGGGAGAAAAACCGCCATATTCATTTTTACCAGTTGTTTTATATACTTTACCATCCTTACCCAAATAATTTCCATCTACATCAGAAATGATCCACGGTACAAGCAGCGAATGATACAGTGCCGTATAAAATATTATTTTAGATTCCCGCGAGCTGTCATTTATAGTTATTACAGATAACAACTTCTCCCACTCGGCGGCGGTTCTTTCTTTTAATAGATCAAAACTTATTTGCTTTAACTCTTTATCTATATTCTTTTGGGCGCTTTCAAAGCTTATGGGTGAAGCACTCACGGATAGTGTAATGATGGTAGCCCCTGCCTGAGCCGGCGTAAATGAATATATGTTGCCGCTATCTGTTACATATACTTTGTCGTAATTTTTGTTGAACTCAAATACCGAGTGGTGCTTTGAGCCGTGTATTTTTTTATCGGAGATTGCTGTTATTTCCCCGGTGCCTCCTATAAAAATATGGGGAACCACTGTGGAGGGAAAGGTAAACCTGAACATTCCAGCTCTTGCTGATGCCGTAGCTTCAACTTTGGTGTTGTTATCCTGAAATGTAACACTATAATACCCAGGAGTTGCATATTCATTACGATGAGAGAAAGCACGTTTATACGAATGCCATTTAAAATTTTCAGGCGCGGTTACCGGCATAACCAGCAATTGTCCTGCAGATCCTGATGGAAATCCACTTTTGTGGTTGAGGCAACTGAAAAAATAAATAGCGCTATCATGGTAATAATATCCCCTTGCATCGTTGATACTCGTTTCAGGTGTAAGTTGTATGTTCCCGGAAGGTGCAACGGATCCCGGGTAAGTGCCACCTTCACTCCCCCATTTTGTAAATACATCACTTTTTTCGGTGCCAATAAACGGGTTAATATATTGACTATTTTTTTGAGCGCAAAGCGAAACCGGGGTTACTATAAGCAATAGAAGAAATTTCCTGATCGAACGCATATTTATTATTAACAGGTTGGTTGAAATATAAAACATACAAATGCGATTAACAGGCAGACATTCGTTAGGAAGATAAAGTTATTGTAAAATGAATATGATTTTTCTTTTACTACTTCGTTGTAGATACTGGAGGCAGACGCCAATACTTTTGGCCTTTTTGTTTTTAATTCTACTAATGTTATACAAGCAAGCTTTTATTCCTGGCTCAACAATTTTTTTATTAAACACCGGCTGTTTCTGATCAAACAGATCTATTACCTGTGCCTTAATCGTCTATGGTTCTTCGGCTTCAATTATAAAATGCAATTTATAAACCAGCTATTCTACCTCCGGGTGAATCCACGGCTGCCGATAGGTTTGTCTTAATAAAGCGGTAGCTTCCGCATCGCCCGTTACTTCACGCTTTACCGGATCATAATGAAGCGGTCTTCCTCCCAGCTTCATAGATATATTGGCTAAAATGCAACTGGCTGTGGAAATATGCCCCTGTTCAATATCTGCTACCGGTCTTGTTCCTTTATCAATCGCTTGCAGGAAATCGCGCATATGCGCTCTGGTGGCTGCGGCAGTATGCAATTCAATTCTTGGTTCCGTAAGATCTTCGGGATATTTTTCTCTTTCATACACTACATCGCCGTGTATCTTCTTTGCTTTTTCATCTACAGGAATAAAATCATACTTCATAACGTCGGCGCATAGCGTGCCTTTTTCTCCATACAACTTAAACGCCCAGGGATACTGCGGATCTGCCGCTGTACCCCAGCTTCTTTGTTCCCACACACAATTAATATCGTTATAAGAAAAGACAGCGGTTTGTGTATCTGCCGTATTGCTTTTACTTCCAGTATCTACATAAATGCCTCCAACCGAGCTGATCTTTTCAGGCCATCCGAGGTTCAGCATCCAGCGCACCGCGTCGAACATATGAATGCACATATCACCCATTATGCCATTGCCATACTCCATATAGGCACGCCATCCTCCGTGTGGCAATCCGTCATAGGGCCGCAAAGGGGCGGGTCCGGTCCACATTTCATAATCCAAAAAATCAGGTACAGGCTGCACCGGAGGATTGGCATTGCTGTGCATATGGTAATAACAACACATTTCCGCATGATGCACTTTTCCTAACAGTCCTGCATCAACGATATTTTTCTTTGCCTCCACCAGGTGTGGTGTACTGCGGCGTTGTGTACCTACCTGTACCACCTTGTTGTATTTTCTTGCAGCAGCCAGCATGGCTTCGCCTTCCATTACATCTTTACTGATGGGTTTTTGTACATACACATGTGCGCCAGACTGCAATGCAGCAATGGTTTGCAGTGCATGCCAGTGATCAGGCGTGCCGATCAATACAATATCTGGTTTTTGTTCGGCTAACAGTTTACGGTAATCGCCATACAACGCCGGAGTTTTACGGCTTTTTTGCCTTTTAGTCACCGCTTCTGCCGCGCCGTTTAACTGATGTTTATCCACATCGCAAAGCGCTACTACATCAACAGGGTCTACCTGGATCAACTTATACAAATCACTTTTACCATACCAGCCCGCACCTATAAGGGCTACACGGCGAGGACCAGCACCTGCTGAGAAATTCATTCCGTTAGCGCGAAGCGCTGCAAAAGCTAATGCGGCAGAACTACCTTTTATAAACTGGCGGCGATTGAAAGGCATATGGCTGAAAAAATTAAATGTGATTATTGAAGATATAACATTATCTCCTTAAGCTCTATATCTTCATACTATTCAGTGCTGTTGTTTACTTTTTGGCTTGAACCCAAAAAGTAACAAAAAAATTCAAGTCCTCAATTCGGTGCTGTAAGAATATATACCCCAATCACATTGCGCTATTTCACCACAGGAAATGATGATATCCTTAACCTTGCGGCTCCCATGGGTATTAATGTTATCTGTTGTGGTTTAGTGTCAACTGCTACCGGGCTTTGAGGTAACACATCGCACAATCCGTATTTATCCAGCGTCCATTCAGGAATAATTTTTCCTTTTGCTTGTATCAGCAAAGGAACATCGGCTATAGTAAAAGGAAAGTCACTGGCTGGCCACGGGCGTTTAACTATTTCAAATTGCGATGGCAATGGTTTATCGTTTAGCCACAGTCCGTAATTCCACATGCTTGCCGGGTATATTTCGTAAGAGGGCCATTTGGTTTGATCAACATTCTCCTGCCATTTTGAATCACCAATAGCGGATTGTTTGCTATCCATCAGTTTATATGACTCATCTATTTGTAACGAAAATGTAAGCGGTCCATAACTTACGCTTACACTGTTCTTATTTTTCTCCCATTGCTTAGTCTGTATTTCCATTGGCAATTGCAGTTCAATGATATCACCCTGCTTCCATTTATTCTCAATCCGTATATAACTGCCAGGCGTAGCCGTAGTTGGAAGTGATTTACCATTAACACTAACAACTGCATTTTTGCACCAGTTTGGAACACGCAGGTAAACAGGAAAACTATTTGCGGTTACAGACGTTACTTCAATAGTAATTTTATCATCGAAGGGATAATGTGTACTTTGTTTCAATCTAACCATCCCGTTTTTCTTATTTCCAACTTTAGCGGTTACACTGCTGCTATTGTATAATAATGCTGCTATACCATTATCCGGCGTTGCCATCCACAAATGTTCAGCATAATAAGGCCAGCCCTGTGAATGATTATGCTGGCAACACCGGCTGCTGAACGGATTCATCATTAAAAAAGGCCCTTCATTCTGAATACCGGGTGCATGATTTCTGCTATCGCTCATTACCATATTAGGCGACGTAATGTAACGCAATCCCTTAAAGTCTGGCATCACAGCCGCCGGATAGGTATTAAAAGCAACATCTTCGCAATTATCCGCCCACATTACATCACCGGTAATACCTGTTAGTATTTCATCTGAAGCCATTTGTTCAACCATCCCGCATGTTTCAACCCCTTGCCTGGGATCATCAAATCCTTTGCGTGCATTTTCATCCGCTCCAAACATGCCGCCCGGCACCTGACCGTAGAGGCCTCTGATCAAATAAAAATTATTATAAGTAGCACGCAAAAAACTACTGTCTTTTGTTTGCATAAAATAGGTAGCCGGTTCTCTGAAACACTGCGCTACATTTACATTATGCCAGTTAGGTAAATTATCGGTTTGAGACCAGTTTGCTGTATTGCGGTGAATTTTATTGGCAAGATCGAGTAACCATTTTTCGCCGGTGCGATTGTACAACCAATAGATGCTGTATAGATTATCTCCGCCCCTGCTGTTTTCCCAAAAAATTTTCAATAATTTTTCCTCAGGAACTGTTGTTTGCCATTTAAAATATTTCGTCATGAAGGGAATCACTCTTGCGTCATTAGTATACTCATAATACGATTGCATACACCACAGCATGATCATGTTTGGCCAAAGATCCGGTGTACCGCCTGCATTAGCCTGGTGATCATTTTCTATTACACTTGGTCCGAAATAGCCATCTGCCCGCTGGCTCTGAAAAACTTTATCCAACCAGGATTTTGTTTCAGCTATAATTTTTTCATCTTTTAATATATAGCCAAGGTTGCCATATCCCTTTAACCAGTAAGGCACTTCTTCCCAACCATGGTCTCCCTGCCCGTTTCCGCTGAACCATGCATTATTGTTTTTATCCAACCAGGCACTGATGTTACCCAATTGACCTGTTAATCCATCTCGCTGCAGTTGCAGATATTTTAATATCCATCCCTCGGGCTGTATGCTTCCAACAGGCAGTTTAATAAATGAAAGCGGTGATAATGGAGATTTATTTGCTGTATAAAACATGTTGGTAGTAAGCGTTGGTGGCCGGCTTATTACAGACACCTTTATATTATTTTGTTGCGCCGGTAACCGGAGAAAAATAGAACAGCTTATAACAATCAATACATACTTCATATATTTCATTTTAGCAAGTACTCAGAAAATGGTAAGATAGTACAGATAAGATAATTAAACTACCAGTGCAGCTTTATTTTCTATTGTTTTACCACTAATAATGGTATTAATATTATCCAGTGTTATAGATGCGATCTGGTTCAATGCTTCTTCTGTAAAAAAAGCCTGGTGCGCGGTAACCAGCACGTTAGGGAAGCTCATCAGCCGTTGAATAATATCATCAATAATATCACCGGAACGATCTTTAAAAAATAATTTTTCTTCCTGCTCATATACATCAATACCAAGGTATCCAATCTGCCCAGATTTTAAAGCCTGTACTACATCAGCCGTATTAATCAATTTACCCCTGCTGGTATTAATCAGCATCACTCCTTTTTTCATTAATCCTATCGTTTGTGCATCAATGATATGTTGTGTTGCATCGTTTAACGGACAGTGCAGTGATATAATATCTGACTGTTTTAATATCGTTTCCAAAGGTTGATACAGTACGCCTGCATCTTCCAACGTTTTATCAATTGCTATATCATAAGCCAGCACTTTACAACCCAGTCCCATCATAATATGGCAAAATGCTTTGCCAATATTACCTGTGCCTATAACACCAACGGTTTTACCATGCAAGTTAAACCCTAACAATCCATTAAGCGAAAAATTCTGCTCTCTTACCCTGTTGTAAGCCTTATGTGTTTTCCTGTTTAATGTAAGTATCAAAGCAAGCGCATGTTCCGCCACCGCTTCGGGTGAATAGGCAGGAACCCTGCATACAGTAATGCCATACTGCTTTGCCGCCTCTATATCCACATTATTAAAGCCCGCACAGCGTAAAGCAATAATCCTGATTCCTTTTTCAGCCAATGCTTTTATTACTTCGGCATTAACCCTGTCGTTTACAAATACACAAACAGCATCTGCAGCGCTAATGACATTTACAACATGGGGACCGAGATGGGTTTCAAAATATTCAATTTCAAAGTCAAGGGTTTTATTGCAGCGGTCAAAAAATAATTTGTCGTAAGGTTTGGTAGAAAAGAAAATGATTTTCATTTGCTAAAGATAAAAACCTGCATCCTAATATTCCTTGATTTACATCATGTAAATTACCGGAACAGAAAAAATTACTGCCAATTAATGTAGCTTGCATTATGGCATTCATCTGTTCATCACCTTGAAAGCATTTTCAATGCTCGCTTACCCGCTTATTACTACCTTGCTTTGTTCGCTTTTCTTTTCCTATTTTATATACAATGTGGTAAGAAAAAAACAGATGAAATATTCCTTACTCATTAGCATTATCGCGTTTTTTATTTCCTTTATAATTGTAACGGCTATACTGCTTGCCATAGTTATATATTCACATTCCTGGGTGCATTAATGTATTTCTATCTTAACAACAAAACTGTTCCCCGTAAAAATTCTGTTTTGTTATTTGCATTTGAATACGAGAAGGTCCATATATATGTTCCGGAAGCCTGAGGTATATTATTTATTGTTCCATCCCAACCATGAATGATATCAGCGGTTTGAAAAATTTTTCCTCCCCATACATTATAAACACACAAAATAGCATTTCCTGATGGCTTTAACCCCAGTGGTCTGAACACATCATTTACGTTATCTCCATTAGGCGTAAAAGCCGAAGGCATTTTCGCCTCACAAAAAAGTTCATCTATAGTTACTGTGGTATCGGCAGCACAACCTTCGGGCGAAGTAATATGCACGGCATAATTGCCCTTAGGCAGGTTTTCAAATTTACCTGTTGTATTGCTCCATGTATTATTAAGATGGTAGGTAAGCTGAGATGCGGTACCTGAGGCAGCTATTGTAATAGAAGAAGGAATGGCGGATGTAAGACAAACATCTTTTACGTCCAGTTGACTGATAGTTAATCCGCGTACAGTACCAGTTTCGGTAGTACTTGCCGCATCGTGATACGTTCCCTGAACTTCACATTTAACACCAAGGTTGGCCTTATTTTCCATATCCAGTTCTATTAATTGAGTGGTTACACCATTAGCTGCAAGTGCATATACTTTATTTTTATTGCAGCCTCCTTCTACGCTTATAAGCCCGTAAATTCCGCCACGCCCAAGATCCATGTAAACCCTACTGTCAAGAGGTTCTTCAATATTCACTTCTACTATCAACCCAGGACTCGCAGCCACGTATAATTTATCCTTGTAAAAGATCATATCGCCTGCTGCGGGATGAGGCATAAAATATTCCTGTATTGTTTTAGTGCGCACATCAATTTTAATAAAGCTATTCGCCATAGCGCCATACAGCATCCCGTTTTTATCTGCCGTTAAAGAATTGAGTGGTCTGATGTCCATCACCTTTTCGCATTTGCTGGGATATTTTAAAAAGGTACGATACAGCCCATCGTTCACAGTGATAAAGTATAAAGTATCATGTACCAATGTCATAGAAAAAAAATCGGGCTTGCATGCAAAAGGTGTAATTTCCGCAGTGCATGATGCTATGTCAACTAAGCGGATAGAATCTTTTGTATTGGCATAAAAGGTTTGCGCTTTACTTTTTGTGGTAATAAAGCAAGCCAGCGCCGTGATAAATATTATTTTCCCCCATCGCATTATGTGGCGATTTTTTTTAACCTACGGAATTTACAATACAGCGGTTGTGTATTCTCTAAATAATAAAAAGAAGTTTATTTAAACTCAAAAATCACCAGATTTATGTCGCCGCTTCGTGCATGGCTAAAATAAAATGAGGTGTTGGGTTCTATATACAGATATTTCCCTGGTGTTAAGGTAAGTGTTTGTTTTAATGTATTGTTATGAAAAATAATTTCTTCGCCGGTTACCGGTTCAATAATTATTGGGCCTCTTTTCTTAATCCTATAATTTTCAATTGAAGCGCCTTTTAGCTGATAGCCAGTGGCTCTTTCATTATTAAATACTACAGGGTATGGCAAAGGTTTGTTTTTTGCGGAACGGGCACTATCATAATAGGAAAGTATTTCAATATCATTTACATGAAAAACCACGCTGTCCATATTACAAACCCGGTGAACAAGTATATCCGGCGAAAATGACCGGTACCATACATTCCCTAATGCAGGTTCAGCCTTTACCCAATTACCTCCTTTTATCTGCGCGCCCGTAATGGTATGAGAAAGAATAACAAAAACGGAAGGCGTTTCATGAATGTGATATAAAGTGGTATCACCAGGTGGCAACCATACATCCAGCAACCTTATATATTTATTTTGCAACACGGGATGATGTCTTGGTTCTTCTCGTACGGGGACCTGAGCCTGTGTAGAAAGACAAAGCAACAGTATAGCTGTTATAAAAGAAAATCGCAACTTTAACCACATATTGTAAGCTATGCATTTTTCAGCTTATCTGAAAATGCTGATTTGTGGAAACAGATTTTGATTAACCTAAATGGATAACCGATACGTTACATACTCGCGGAAGTATAGTTAGAGGTTTGTTGGCGCTATCAATCAGCAGTTTCTTGAAAAGAATGTATATCTTAACAGCTCAACAACCTTTAATTCCCAGCAATTATGAAAGCGTTTGTTTCCATTACAATTTTTTTGACCGTCGTTTATGCTTCTTTCGTTATCAGTCCGCAAAATCATTTACTAACAAATACAAGACCTGGAGGTGATACGTTGAGATCACCCGAAGATGAACTGGCAGGATTTAAATTGCCTGAAGGTTTTACTATTGAACTGGTAGCAAGCGAAAGAGATGGCGTGATCAATCCCATTGATCTTACTTTTGACGATGCAGGTAGATTATGGACACAAACTGCCCGTATGTATCCGCTTGATCCTTTTGTAGATATACAATGGGACGATTTGCTGGCGCTGATGAATGATACTGAAAAACAAAAAAATTATCCTGCTTTTAAACGTACACTCAGCCTGTATAAAGGCATTACCAAAGGAACAGATAAGATTCTCGTACTGTCAGACCTGTACAAAAAAGAAATCCATGCTACCACTACTGTTTGGGCAGATAGTCTTACTATACCCATGAGCATATTGCCGTATAAGGATGGCGCCTATGTGGCACTGGGTTCAGAAATGTTTTTTTTGAACGACTCCAATCACGATGGCAAAGCTGATCAACGTGTTCCACTATTTACCGGTTTTGGTTTTACAGATACCCATACCATGGCGCATGTGCTTACGCGTGGCCCCGGCGGCTGGATCTATTTCAGTCACGGAGCGTTAAATAAAGGCAATGTTACTTCCCTGGTAAGTAATGAAGAAATACATATTGATTATTGTAAGATCGCCCGCTTTACTATGGATGCACGTAAAATGGAACTTGTAAACGCGGGGTTAAATAATATATGGGGCTACCAGTTGCGCAGTAATGGCCAATGGTATGGAACAGAAGCGAATGATCTTGGTTATTCTATTGTACCGATGGAACCTGCATCGGCTTATCCCGGTATTGGCAATGAGCGTATAAGAAGTTATCAGCCTTTTGTGCCTGAATTACACAAATTCAGGGTAGGCGGTACCGGTATATCCGGTTTAGCTTTTGCAGACGACGCGTCGGGATCTTTTCCTGCTGAATGGAAAGACGTTGCCTTACTTGCCAACCCTATTACAAGCACTATTAACGCGGTTAAAGTAGTAAGAAATGCGGATGGAACGGTGAGTGCACAACACCTGTCTGACCTGTTATCATCTGACGATAAATTTTTTCGTCCTGTAAATATTGAATTTGGCCCTGATGGTTGTTTATATATTGCCGATTGGTACGATAAAATTATTTCGCATAATGAAGTTCCTACAACTGACCCTAACCGTGATAAAAAACTGGGACGCATCTGGCGGATCCGTCATGTAAGTCAGAAGCCCGAAACCGTTCCTGATTTTTATACCATGAAAACGGAAGAACTCGTTGACTATCTGAAGGCTCCATCATTGTGGGCAAAACGCGCTGCATGGCACCAGATCACCGATCGCCCTGCCGGTGAAACAAACAAATTGATTCCCTCTCTTATAACATTGTCAGGCGACGCATCACAGGATGAGGCTGCAAGAATAGCAGCGTTGTGGTCGCTGGAAGGCATAAAACATTATGATGCAACTTTAATGAACACATTGCTCAATGCTAAACAGGATAACGTTCGGCGTGAAGCGGTTCGTTCATTAAGTTCATTTGTGTTAAATACTGAACAGGTAAGTACTTCCATTAAAAACCTAACAGAAGACCCAAACCCGATGGTAAGAAGCGAGGTGCTGCGTACTTTGGCAGATATACATGCTGCTGATAACAGCACCATAGACATACTGGTAGGCGCATGCAAACCAGCCTTAGAGGGGAATGCTATGGGAGGTTCGTATGAACGTTCTTTTGAAAGATACCTCGCATTAAAAGCATTGGAACAATATCCGCAGCAATTGTATGCATACCTGCAAGCAGGCAAAGGAAATACGTACCCTGCCAGCAACAGGTTATGGGCTATACAGGCGCTTCCTAAAGAACAAAAAGAAACAATGTTCCTGGCTATATGGCCAACTGCAGATATTAAAGAACTGGATGAACCAACCTTTACCTGGCTGAGCAAAATGCTTACTAACAATAAGGTATACACGATGGTAAAACCGGTGTATGAAAATACCGCGAACGCTTCAAAATACCTGCGGATGGCTTTAAATAATGAAGAACAATTACAATCACCTGAACTGGCTTCGTTACTGGAAACACCTGCCGTTCATTTGTTACAGTCAGGAAATATTGAGCAGAAACAACTGGCGTTAGATGCAGTTGGCCGTTTGAAATTAAAAGTGCCAGCAGCATCTGTAACAGCGCTTATGAACAACCAGGCAACAGACCGCACGCTGGAACTGGTTTTACATGCACTGGAAAACAATGTTGCCGCCAACGAAACAGCCCTGTTGCAGATGGCTCAAAATAAAACTTTTCCCCCGGGCTTACGTACTTCAGCTTTGCATGCGGTAGCCGGTGTAGATGCCGCAACAGCGCTGCAACATTTGCAAAAATGGATACCATTGCTTAATGATGAACAAAAGAAAAAGGTGGTTGATATATTTTCAGGATCAAAACAAGGCTCGGGAATATTAACACAATTGTATAGCAAGAAATTAATTGGAGCAAGCGTATTCAGCATTTCATCAGCCGAGCGTGTATCTAATACAGATACGGTAAACGCAACAGGTAAAACCATTTTAGCACAGGCAAAAAAGCAGGTGGCAGACGAAAAAAAATTGTTTGACAGCAGGCTTTCCAAATACATGACTATTATGGAAAAAAAACAGGGGAATGCACAAAAAGGAAAAATAATTTTTCAAACCACCTGTCTTATGTGCCATAAAGTAGGTGATAAAGGGCAGAGCATAGCCCCTGCGCTTGATGGATCTGCTTCAAGAGAAAACAAGGCTTTGCTTACTGCTCTACTCGATCCGGATGCCGCGGTTGAAAGCGGTTATGCATTGTACAGGGTAGTTAAAAAAGATAACAGTATAATGGAAGGTTATTTGTTTCACAAGGACGATAAGGGAACAACATTGGCGTTTATGGGAGGAAGCAAATTATTCATTCCCGTAAAAACAATTAAAAGTGAAGACTTTTTGGGAGGCAGATCATTTATGCCCAAAGGCTTATTAACTAATTTTACCGATGCACAGGCGGCAGACCTATTGGCCTACATAAAAACACTCAAGTAAATTGTGGCTCAGTAAAATTTATTCTATATATTAATGTCAATAGATTTGTAAAAGTGATTTTGTTTTGTATATTTATATCATCTCTCGCAAAAGGATAACCGCAATATTTATTAATCAACTATACCTATAATAACATCGCAGAAACGTGCTGTTATTTTCTAACCTTACCATGCTATGTACAGGCATGCAGGAATCACTATACTATAAACGCAATTTCAAAATCGCAGATAAATCCAATCCATTAAGCCTTATCTTTTAAAGATTTCTTGCAGCAATCATCAAAAGCAGAACTTTTGATGATTTTTTTTATTTTAAACCACTCGTTTTTTTCCGGATCAATTTCTCAGACCACAATTTAGTTTTATGATCTTTTACAAACAGCCACAACAACCTGCGCAATGATTTGAGCAATGGTGAATATTTTCTGATCGTACAATAATGATTAAATATGTACTTTTCATTTTATTATGAGAAGAATATACTACCAGATTATTTTTATCTTAACAGTTTGCATGGCACTGTCGGCCTGCAACACAAATACTACCGCTACCGCAGTTGCGCCCAAAGCCACACTCGTTCCATCGGAAAAATTTCTTTTTAATTCTTTCGTAGATTGCAATATGGCTACCGTTTGGGTAGGTGATACGTTCAGGATTTTCCCTGGTAAATATGGAGAAGACCCTTTATGGGGAGAAGCGCATGATCTAAAATTTGCCAGCGGCACTACGGTTGATGAAGTATTTAAAAAAGATTCAGCCGCGTTTCGTGAACCTGTTATGCCTTTAAATGCCGCACCGGGTTCCGCAGGATTACACGGCGCAGTATGGTTTGAAACATTGTATAAAGATACACATGACACCTCCGGCAAAACTTTATTCGCGTTATATCATAATGAAAATTACCCTTCTACCCTTCCTTACGACAGCGCTTCGGGTACGGGATACCGTGATGTAAAATGGCCGGAAGGATTAAAGGGGCCGGAAACAAAAACCGCTGTGTGCCGCATTGGCATCATGAAATCAACAGATGGCGGATATAGCTGGGCAGACAAAGGCATTATACTACAGGATTACCAGTCTCGATTAATTTTAAGACCACACAATACGGCTATCAATTTCGCAGGTGGTGTCGGTGATCCATCTGCAGTTGCCAATGGCAATTACCTGTATGTTTTTTATGGTGAATACGGTTATCCCAAAGCTTACGATTCTGCCTCCTACAATACTGGTACTGAATGGAGCGGACAATGCATCAGCATTGCACGTATTGCTTTATCAGACCTTGATAACCCAACAGGAAAAGCAAAAAGATGGAATGGTAAAGCTTTTTCAGCGGCGGCTGATAGTGCCGGCGCTCCGGTGGCTTCTATCCAGATTCCATTAGCAGAAGGTGGAGGACCAGCCTCTTCTCCTACCGCCAAGTATTTCTGGGGGCCGTCTGTTAGCTGGAACAATTACCTGAACTGCTGGGTGATGCTGATGGCAAAAGCCGAAGGTCCATCATGGAAAGGCAGCAGTATATATATTTCATTTAATACCAATCCTGACCTTGGCAAAGATGATCATGCACAACAATGGTCAACACCCAAATTGTTATTGAACAAGCCCGGTCATACTATCTGGTATCCTTCACTACAGCCATTTAATACTGCCGAAGACAGAACACTTAAATATACATCGGTCAACCTCGGGCAAAAAGCAAGGTTGTTTTATAAAGATATGGCGGACGGCAAGAGTCCTTATTTGTCGGAGTATGTTATTGAGTTTGGGAAAGAGTGAATGAATGCCTCTTTGTATTTTGTATTGTTTGTATTCTGTATTGTCATGTTGACGAAGGAAACCTGACTGCCGTCAGGCAGGCATCAATCTACACGGGCTAAAAAAGATCAACAATAAACAGCACTTTAATATTACAAGCCTGGTCGAAGCGAAGACAGATCTCTCCTTTAGGTCGGGATGACAGGTCGAGGAGGGTACAGCGCTTATTGTTGTCATAATGTGGTATTTGGTATTGTCAGCGTTATGATGCTTGAGTATGTGAGCGTTTTTATTGGGGCGTGATGCTTTGTATTTTGTATTGTCATGTTGAGGTACGAAACATCTATCTACTATGGCTGAAAAAGATTCAATAATAAGCAGCATCATAATTCTTAAGCCTGATTGAAGCGAATATAGATTCCTCCTACCTCTGAATGACGGGTTGAGGGTGCTATAGTGTATTGGTTTCACATCAGCGTGCTTTAGAACTTTCGGTGTATTGTATCCTTGTATTTGTATTGTCACATTTAGGGGTGAAGGGTCTGTCTACATATCTCACGTTTATCTTCTCTCGTCTCACAAAAAAATTGTGTCTTTTTTTATCATGATATACTCCAATGTTCAAAAAACATAATTATTCGCCGAATAAGTAAATATTTATGGCTGACCAATAATATACTTTTATTAAGATTATATTATCTAATTGCTTATACAAAAAATATGAAAAGAAACTCATTTTTTTTCAGAGCACTCCTGCGTGCCTCTGTTTCACTATTCACATTGTTATTAATTCAGCTCACCACATTCGCGCAAACCACAAAAGAAGTAAGCGGTGTAGTAACCAATGCCAAAGGGGAACCTTTACCCGGCGTAAATATTCTTGTTAAAGGAACAGGAAAAGGTACTGTATCTGATATTTCGGGTAAATACACCATCACGGTAACAGATAAAAGTACGCTTGTATTTTCTTCTATTGGCTCAGCAACAAAAGAAGTTGAAGTAAAGGGGCAAACAACTATTAATGTGCTACTCGAATCAGAAGATAAAACATTGAGTGATGTAGTAGTGGTGGGCTACGGCACACAGAAAAAAGTAAACGTGATTGGCTCAGTAGTAACGGTTAGCAGTAAAGACTTAGCAGCTTCTCCTGTTGGAAATATCACCAATGCCATTGCAGGGCGGTTACCCGGTGCTGTTATACAGCAAACAAGCGGCGAACCAGGAAATGATGGAGCCTCCATACTCATAAGAGGACAGGCAACGCTAGGCAACAATGAACCGCTGGTTGTAATTGATGGCATACCCGGACGCGATTTAAATTCGATCAATAGCAATGATATAGAAAGTTTCAATATATTAAAAGACGCATCTGCCGCTATATATGGGGCAAGAGCGGCTAATGGCGTGATACTGGTTACAACCAAAAAAGGATCTAAAGGAACGCCGCTCACCGTTAATTATAATTTTTACCAGGGCTGGGTTTCTCCTACCCGTTTACCCAAAATGGCAGACGCCGCTACCTATGCACAAATGTTACGGGAAGCACAGATATATAACAACACAGACCCGTCCAATATAAAATATTCAGACGATGACATAGAAAAATTCAGGTCAGGACAATTCCCATGGACTTATCCAAATACGGACTGGTTCAAAGCATCTTTAGCTAAGTATAGCCTGTCAAGCAATCATAATGTATCCGTAAGCGGAGGTAACCAGGCAGTAACATATTTTGTTTCCTTTGGTACACAAAAAGATGGGGGCATATTTAAAAACTCTGCCACATCTTATAATCGCTATAATATAAAAGCTGCAGTTGATGCCAAGCTAAATGAATATCTGAGTGTTGGTGTTGATGTAACGGGTATACAGGAAAATAAAAACTATCCTTCAGTTGGTAATAGTTTTAATTTCGATGCCGCCGTAAAAAGCCTTCCTACTTCTCCGGCCTATTATCCAAATGGTTTACCAGGACCAGATATAGCATATGGACAAAACCCCGTAGTAAGCTCAAGCAATTTAACAGGATTTGATAACACAAAAAGATACAGGGCTAATACCATACTTAGCGCCACATTAAAAATCCCTGGAGTAAAAGGATTGTCGGTTGCAAGCTACTATGCTTATGACCTGAATTTAGGACAACGCAAACTTTTCCAAAAGCCCTGGGTACTGTATCAACTGGATGAGCCTGCTTATCTTGCCGCTGGCAATACCGGTGCAGAAGATGGTTCAGCATTTTTGATTGGGTCGAACAAAGGGAGTTCTGATATATGGTTAAGAGATTATTATGATGATGCCCGTACAAAAACATTCAACATCAAAGCCGATTACACCAGGAGCTTTGGCGATCATAATATATCTGCATTTGTTTCTTATGAATATTCCGACTATAATGGAAAAGGCATTAATGCATACAGAAGAAATTTAATCAGTGATCAGTTGCCTTATTTGTTCGCAGGTGCTGACGCCGAAAAAGACAATGCTGAATTTGTATCTATAGATGCACGCAAAAATTATTTCGGAAGGCTCAGTTATGATTTTAAAGGAACGTATCTCTTCCAGTTTTCATTCAGGCGTGATGGTTCATTGCGCTTTTCAAAAGAAAGCGGAAGATGGGGCAGTTTCCCAGGTGTGCTGGCAGGCTGGATAGTATCTAACGAAAACTTCTGGAAGAATAACATAAAAGCTGTCAACTTCTTTAAGCTGAAAGCTTCATGGGGTATATTAGGTAATGATGCGGTAAAGCCATTTCAATATTTATCGCTTTATTCTTTGAGTACAGGCGCTGTATTAAGTGGCAATCGTACATATTATGCAGGACTTAGCCAGGCGGGTGCAACCAATCCCGACATTACATGGGAAACCGCTAATGTATACAACGCCGGTTTTGAATCAAATTGGTTTAAGAATAGTGTAATCTTTAATGCCGACTTCTTTTATCAACGCAGAAATAATATTCTTGTTCAGCGCAATGCATCTGTGCCAACATATACCGGTATTATTTTACCAGATGAAAACTATGGTATAGTTGATAATAAAGGCTTTGAAGTTGTGTTGGGATACAGGGGTAGCTCGAAAGATTTCAGCTATTCAATAACAGGCAATCTTGCCTTTGCCCGCAACAAAGTAATTGAGTTTGATGAACCTGCACGCAATGTACCATGGCAAAGATTAACCGGTCATCCTCAGGGAACACAACTACTATATAAAGCTATTGGTATATTTAAAGATGATGCGCAGGTAAGCAATATGCCACATGTTGATGGAGCTCGTCCTGGAGATGTTATTATTGAAGACACTAATAAGGATGGAGAAATAAACAGCGATGACCGTATTTTATATCCCAAAACAGTTAATCCCGAAATAACCTATGGTATTAATTTCAGCCTTTCTTATAAAAATTTTACCCTGAGCGGTTTAATACAAGGAGCCGGCGATGCGATGAGACGAATGTATTATGAACTACAAGGATTTGCCGGAAATTATTTTGAGTACGACGCCGATGGAAGATGGACACCCGATAACACCAACGCGTCCAAACCCAGATCATTTGACAGAAATGATGCCTATTGGAGAGCTGCATATGTTACAAGTTATTCCTACCAGAACGCAGCGTATGCGCGATTGAAGAATCTACAATTATCCTATTCTATTCCAGCCAATATTCAAAAAGCAATCTGGCTTAAAGGTGCGCAGATCTATGTGTCTGGTCAGAACCTGTTCTTGCTGTATTCCGGAAACAAGATGATTGACCCCGAATTAGGCGGCATAAAAACCGGCAACTCAGGAAAGGATTTCAGTGGAAGCGAATTTACTTTATACCCCATTATGAAAACTATTGCGGTTGGAGCAAGGATTACGCTATAATATCAATTTCTTCTGGCTACTCAAAACAAGAAAATCATGAAACGTACACAATCATATCATATCATAGTTATTGCATTATTGCTGCTCACCGGCTGCAAAAAAGATTTACTCGATCAAACACCGCAGGATCAGTTCTCTGATGCTGTACTATGGACTGACATAAATCTTGCAAACAGATATTTGTTGGATAGCTACAACAATAGTATCACCGGTGGGTTTGGTTATTTATCTTTTGCTTCTATTACTGATGAATCGCACGACACCCATAATTTTGGAACAGACAATTGGCTTCAGGGAAATATCACCGCAAGTAATCCTGCACCATTTGGCATCTGGGCTTTTAATTATACCACCTGGGGAGCAATGTATACTAATATACAACGACTGAATACTTTTATTGCGAATATTGATGCCGTTCCTTCCGCCTATCCCACTGCACAGCAACCATCCATTAAAGAACAATCAGATCGGTTGAAGGGAGAAGCTATCTTTTTAAGAGCCTTTTGTTTTAATCAACTGTTACGCAATTATGGTGGCGTGGTAGTAATAACAGAGCCATTCAAAATAGGTGATGATTATCTGTCTTTTAAAAGAAGTACATTTCAAGCGTCTGTTGACTTTATAGCAGAACAATGTGACCAGGCTGCTGGCTTATTAAACGATAAAGACGGTATGGAAATGGGGCGCGCTACAAAAGGCGCTGCACTAGCTTTAAAATCAAGAGTATTATTGTTTGCGGCAAGCGATCTAACGGCTGATGGAACTGCTGAGAATGAATACGTGGGTTATCAAAATCCGGATAGAAGTGCATTGTGGACTGCTGCTAAAAATGCAGCAAAGGCTGTGATGGATCTGGGTACTTATAGTCTGGCTGATTTTGGTGCGCCGGACAAAGCGGCGGTTGCACAAAACTTTTTTAATTTCTTTAAGGCAAAAGATCTTTCAAACAGCGAAGTGATCTGGGGCAAATTATTTTTAAAAGATGTAGGTGCACGAAACCAGATGAACCTCATTAACGGAACCAATGGTTTTGTAATGTATGGCTGTAATGCACCAACTGCAAACCTGGTAGATGCTTTTCAAATGGAAGATGGCTCTGATTTTTTTAGCCATTTCCAGGTAGATGGCAGTGGATTTTATAAAAACAACTCCGCTAAATATCACTCACCCAATATGTATTATAACCGTGAGCCACGTTTTTATGCGGAGATACTATATGATAGTGCAGTTTGGCAAAAACGATTTGCGGACCTTGCAGGAAGAGATCCATTGGGCATATACGACAGACGTACCCGCATTACTACTCAAGGTGGGCAAGAAATAAGCAAAGTATTTGGCATTGATACAAGACAAGGCCCTGTTGATCCTGATGATGGAACCTATACAGGATATACCTTTAAAAAATACATGGATGATGCGGTATATGGCACAGAAACAAACAACAATGAAAATGCATGGTTTGAAATGCGGTATGCAGAAGTGGTATTGAATTACGCTGAAGCATGCCTCGGTTTAAACGAAACATCAGAAGCAACTACTTACATTAATAAAATCAGGAACAGGGCTGCGCTCCCGGATTTTACGGGCGATGCTAAAAAAGCTTTAATGCACGAAAGGCAAATAGAATTTGTGCATGAAGATATAAGATGGTATGACATCAGGCGCTGGAAAATACTGGATGAAACTATTACCAATGCCAAGGGAGTAGATGTTGTTGAAATAAACAATAAAGACAATAATACTATTACTACCACCTGGAGGCAGATTAATGTGCAGGACAGGGGACCGGTGCAGGATAAAATGTACTGGGTTCCTATACCTGTTGACGAAATGAACCGTGCGCCACAACTGGTTCAGAATCCCGGATACTGATAATGCAAGAAGCCTCGATATTTCGCTTATGAAAAACAATTGGGTGCTTTTAAAATTGTCGCAGGCGGGTGAGACACCCGCCTGTAGCATCCGCTACCGGGGGGCGTCTCACCGCCCGGAAATTATGTGCGAGGAGACAATTTTAAATGTACTCCAGCAACTAAACATTTTCGATATTATGCTTATAAAAAACAATTAAGCAAAAAAAGAAATGCCGTTGCGGTTGGTATTGTACCAACCGCATTGGCAAAACAAATTTTCCGTTTGGTTAAATACAAAACAAGATACTGGGAGAACGCCGAAATAAATTCATACAAATGCATTGTATACAACGTTTCACCAATAGCTTTTGGAATTGTGTTATTGCTTGTTTCATATTATTTCAAACAGCAAATGCGCAATCTGCTCCGTCCATAAAACCAGATTTTAATATTACGCCATGGGGTACACTAAGATCATGGGATGCTCAAAATAATACTGTTGGCAAGCCAACCAGTTTTAATGCGTTTAATCATGCATCATCCAAAGAAACAGCCAATATAGGCTTACTCTGGTGGGAAGCACGTGATATACAAAGAATAGAAATAGTATACAGTCAGAAGCCTGCTGACAATGCAATAAATGCCCAGGTTCAATACTGGCAGGAAACCTGGCCGGAGGAGCCTCCACATATGCCTACGATTGAAGACTATGATGATGATCCGTGGAAAGGCAAATGGGTAACGGCAGAAACCAATACTCAGGTTAATGGCAATACGGTAACCTATTCTTTTAAACCGCTGACAGAAAAGGAAAATAAAAATGCAGCTTACCTGCCCGGCATGGTTGAATATCGGAGAGCCATAAAGATCCGGTTAGTGTTTGCCGTAAAACCTCCGCAAATCAATGCCTTTAACGTTTTTTCTATGAGTACGCTTGTAGAAAAAAACATCCGCATTGAAATGGGAACAGCCAAAAACAAAAAGGAATTAGTGAATGCATCCCTTGAGGTGTTTAATGGCAGTGTAAAAAATAGTAAAGGATGGAACTGGAGCAGCGGTGATCAGAAAACAGGTAAAAATGCATACAGGTTATCTTTTAATAATAACAGTAAGGGCATCATCGCAACTATTATTACCACAAAAGAATTACTTCCCGGGTCGAATGATGAAACCGTAGTTACGGTGCGCTCCACAGCAGGCACTTTTTCTTTTTCTATGAATGACGTAGAAAAAGAGCCTGTATATGTGCCACACGTAAATACCTACATCACAAAAGCCACTGACCCGGTTAATTTTTCTGCCAGTTATATAATAAAAGGTAAAACCATACTGGAACGGATACCCGAAGAACAGGAACAGTCTTACGACAGGGCAAGAAATGAAATTCCACATCTTGATCCATGGCAAACGCAATACGGCAGCAAAATATATCTACCCTTGGCAACAGATGGTAATTGGCAAAAATTTGCCATTGAATGGGGGGGCGATATCTTTTTAAATAAACAACAAACCAAAGCTCAGGGAAAAGAGTTGGCGCGTTGCAACTGGAATGGAACGGTATTAGCCTGGAAATTCGGCGCAGGCAAACAGGCTGATTACAACCGTAACCAGGAAGATTGCCAGATGTCTTTTATGAATGATTATATTCCTGTAATCCGTTCTGTGTGGCGTAAAGATAGTTTGGTATACGAACAGGAATTTGTAAGCACTATGCTTACCGGGCCTTTATCTCCATTTGATGCTGCAAGAGATGAGCAAACACCTGCTATACTGATGGTAAAAATCAAAGTGTCTAATCCTACTGCAAAAGCAAAGGAAGCAAACATTTGGTTGGCGGCGAATGAAACCATCAACAGTCTTTCAAAAGACAATCATTTTTTGATGGACGAAGTAAACGGGAGAAAATTTATCCGCTGTTTTATAAAATCAACTTTACAAAATGATGCGGGCGATTTTAGCATACAGCAGGATAATAAAGGCGCAAACAGAACCATACAGAAAACTATTTCGCTGCAGCCCAATTCATCTGGAGATGTTTATTTCTATTTTCCCTTCGTGGGAGATTTAACAACCGCAGACCAGCAGGCCATTGCTTCGCTTGATTTTGATAAAGAGAAAAATAAAGTGAGTGACTATTGGCGCGACGCGGTGAATAAAACTATTCTGTACAATGTTCCGGAAAGAAAGTTCAACGAAATGGCTAAAGCGGTTATTCCACATATCCGCATGAGCGCAACAAAAGATCCGAAGAGCGGGTTATTTATGGTTCCCGCATCATCTATCGGGTATGGCGTGTATGCTAACGAAGCATGCTTTCAAACTTTCCTGCTCGACAGGATGGGTGACTTTAAAACGTCAGCCGCCTATCTCAATACATTTGTTGAACTACAAGGAAGCAGGGACCTTCCCGGAGATTTTACCGGCGATCAAAAAGATGTGTATTATGGCGTGAAGGTAGACAGCGTGTATGACCAGACCTTTAACGGGTATAACATGCATCATGGCATTACGCTGTGGGCATTAGCCAGGCATTACCTGCATTCAAAAGACAATGAATGGCTGAAACAAAATGCTGGCAGCATGAAGCGGGCAGCAGACTGGCTGATTAAACAACGCAGCTATAGTATGATAAAAGATGAGCATAATCAACCCGTGCTGCATTATGGTTTGTTACCCGCGGGCGTGCTGGAAGATCCCGAAGATTGGCAGCACTGGTTCACTACTAACGCGTATGCATACCTTGCCATGAATACTATGGCTAAAGCATTTGAAAAAGCGGGCATTGCAGATGCAGCATTATACAAAAAAGAAGCTGCTGCTTTTTATAAAGACATCAGAACGAGCGTGGAAAAAGCAAGTGAGCATTGCCCGGTAGTGCGGCTGAGAAACGGAACATACGTTCCGTATATTCCTATCCGTCCGTATCAACATTTCCGTTACTTCGGATCAAAAAAAACAGCGTATTACGAAAGATATAATAAAGGCATTTCTCCTAATATGCGATTATCGGCTACAAGAGAGGTATTGTACGGTCCTGTTGTACTGATAAAAACAGGCATAATATCCGCGGATGAACCGATGGCAGACTGGATCTTAAATGACTGGGAAGATAATATTACGCTCTCCACCTCTATGAACTTAAATGCACATGGCTGGGTAGACGATGAATATTGGTTCAGCCGGGGAGGTATGGTTTTCCAGGCTAATCTTCAAAACCCGGTATCTGTATACCTGAGCAAACAAAATATTCCTGCAGCTATAAGAGGCATATACAACAATTTTGTTTCCTGTCTTTATGCTGATGTAAATGTATTTACTGAAGAATACAGGATGTGGAAACACGCCAGTGGTCCGTTTTATAAAATACCCGACGAAGCAAGATTTATTCAGCAGGTGTCAGAATTGTTGGTGCTGGAAAAAGAAAACGCTCTATTGCTCGCTGCAGGCACACCAAGGCGTTGGCTTGAACCAGGCAATAAGATAGAAGCCATAAAAACATATACGGAGTATGGCTCAATCAGCTATATTATGCAGCCTGGAAAAGAAAAGGAAACAATTGTGGCAGATATAGACCTGACAGATGTATCATGCAATGCAATACAACTTTTTGTGCGGGCGCCATTTCAAAAACCAATTAAGGCTGTTACCGTTGATGGGAAACCGTGGAAGGATTGGAATGCGGAAAAGGAATCTATTACACTGCCTTCTGTAGCCAAAAAAATACAGGTAACTGTTATATATTGATGTTTTAAAAGATAATATAACAACCATACACAAACTTTAATACGGATCAAACCATATGAATCAATCAAAGTTTCTTATTAGGTGGGCATGTGCTGCTTTATCATTTTTAATGATGAACAGTACCATAGCAAAAGAAACAGATACACTGCGCGTGCTATCACCATCAGGTAATATAAGTGTTAATGTATGGTTGGGTAAACAACTTTCTTATGAGGTTTATTACAAAAACAAACAGGTTATAGCAGCATCTGCCATTGATATGATTTTAGCAAATGGTCAATCCATGTCGGGCAATGCAAAAATTAAATCTTCCTCAACAAAAAAAATAACCTCACAAATAACCTCGCCCGTACCTGAAAAAAGAAAGATCATTCCTGATATTTACAATCAGCTTACCATCAATTTTAAGCAACCCTATAGGGTTGAATTTAAAGTATACGATGATGGTATAGCCTATCGCATAGCTACTTCATTCAAAGATTCGCTTGTCATAAAAAATGAAATAGCTGAATTCAATTTCCCCGGAACACCATCAGCATACTTTCCTGAAATCCCCTACCGTAAGGAAGATATGTTTCATACCAGTTTTGAAGACCTGTACCGTTTTAAAAGAATTGATTCTTTCCCCACAAATTCTATCAGTTACTCTCCTGTATTGATTGTTCCGGAATCCAATCCCAAGATCGCGATTACAGAATCCGATCTGGAAGAATATCCTGGTATGTTTGTAACAGGAACGGGCACTGCTGCATTAAAAGCCATTTTTGCAGGATACCCACTCAGGGAAAAAAATCTTGAAGCATTATACTCACAGGCACAGGTAGCGGAAAGAGCTGACTATATTGCCAGAACAAAAGGAACGAGAAGTTTCCCATGGCGTGTGCTGATGATAGCAGAACAAGACAGGCAACTTCCCGAAAACGATATGGTGTACAGGCTTGCGTCACCATCACGGGTAGCCGATGTATCGTGGGTAAACCCAGGAACTATTACAGATGAATGGATCATTGATGTAAATCTTTTTAATGTACCCTTTAAAGCGGGCAGGAACACCGCCTCTTATAAATATTATATTGATTTTGCCAAACGTTTTGGCTTCGACAGAATAATGATGGATGCCGGATGGAGCGATAATAATGATCTTTTAAAAGTTGTTCCTGAAATAAATATGGATACCCTGGTAGCTTATGCGAAAGAAAAGGGTGTGAAGATCGCGATGTGGACATTAGCGCTTACGCTTAACCGGCAGCTTGATACAGCCCTTGCACAGTTTAATAAATGGGGTATTGATTTTATTATGACGGATTTTATTGATCGCGATGATCAGAAGTCTGTCAATTTTCATCACCGCATTGCCAAAGCCTGTGCCGATCATAAGATCATGATCATGTTTCATGGAAGCTATCCACCCAAAGGATTTAACCGTACCTATCCCAACGCTGTTGCCAGGGAAGCTGTGTTAGGCTCGGAATATAATATCTGGAGTGATAAGGTTACGCCTTCGCACGATCTGTTGTTACCCTTTACAAGAATGTTAGCCGGCTCATTGGATTATGAACCCGGTTTATTGAATAATGCCACTCAAAAAGGTACAAGACCCGTTGAGGGCGTGGTAACCAGCCCGGGTACCCGCAGTCATCAACTGGCTATGCTGGCGGTGTATGACAGCCCGATACAATTTTTCTCAGGCAATCCCTCAGAGGGTTTCCAGGAGCCTGCGTTTATGGAATTTTGGGCGAGCATACCTACCACATGGGATCAGACTATTGTAACAGATGCGAGCGTTGGAAAATATATTGTGACAGCGCGCAATAAAGGAGATAACTGGTATATTGGTGGAATGACGGATTGGACGCCAAGAGATATGGATATTAGTTTTGATTTTATTGGTGAAGGCATATACAAGGCAACTGTGTGTAAAGACGGTATCAATGCAGATCATTATGCCGCGGATTATATTATCAGTTCAGCCACTATAAAAAAGAATGATACAATGAAAATTCATGTAGCACCGGGTGGTGGCTTTTTGATAAAACTGGAAAAACAATGATGATTGTAGTCGGCACCGAAGGTCAGACCACAATTGAGCGGTCTGACGCTTCGCGTACCGACCACGTAAAATTTGGCTTATTTAATACATTAATATGAACATACAAGACAGGTTTAAAAATAAAATAGCGATTATAACTGGTGGTGCTGATGGTATTGGAAAAGGAATTGCATGCCGGTTAGGAAAGGAAGGAGCGATACTTCATCTTTTCGATCTGAATAAGGAAATGCTGGGGAAAACAATTGTTGAATTTGAAATGCTGGGTATACAGGCTATCGGGCATGTTGTAGATGTGAGTAATGAAGCGCAGGTATCAGAAGCTATTTTAAAAGTTGAAAAAGAATGGAACTCCATAGATATATTGGTACACGCTGCCGGCATTGTTGGGCCTACCAGTACAAAAATCACCGAATTTTCTACAACAGATTTTGACAGGATATATGAGATAAATCTTAAAGGAACATTTTTGGTAACAAAATATGTTTTAGGTGTAATGAAGAAAAAAGGATCAGGTCGGTTATTGCTTATAGCTTCTATTGCAGGCAAAGAAGGAAACCCTGGCATGGTGGGTTATTCGTCAACCAAAGCAGGTGTAATAGGCCTGGTGAAAGGAGTAGCGAAAGAATTTGCTGATACCCGTATAACAGTAAACGGCCTCGCTCCTGCTGTTATAAAAACCGCTATGAATGACAACACATCGCAGGAACAACTGGCTTACATGACAGCCAAAATTCCTATGCAACGGTTAGGCACAATAGACGAAGTGGCTGCTATGAGTTGTTTTATAGTATCTGATGAAAATAGTTTTTCAACAGGTTTTATTTATGATATTTCAGGTGGCAGGGCTACGTATTAAATTAAACGATAGATGTGAGACGCCAGACGAGAAAAGTGAAACATGAGTGTTTCGGGTCTGCACCAAAGGTCAGACCTCTTGCGTCGACAGATTGCAGGAAGAGGAAAATTTAAATTAACGTTCATGAAGCATCAATGGAAACCGTTACTGTTAGTATCTTACGTTTTCTTATTCACAGGCGCTATCATTTGCATGAATGATGTATTGTTACCATCGCTCAAAGATTTTTTTCATCTCTCTTATGTACAGGCTTCTTTCGTTCAGCAATCATTCTATCTCGTATACCTCATCTTCCCTATACCCATCGCTTACTATATATCAAGGTATGGTTATAAAATCAGCCTTGTAACAGCATTGGCAGTATGTAGTTTAGGGGCTGCATTTTTTATTCCTGCTTACTACGCTGGTTCATATCCGTTAGCGCTAACCGCCATTTTTATCATTTCTATAGGCGTTACGTTGGTTAATGTGGCAGCTAATCCTTTAGCTGCATTACTGGGTGAGCCATCGGGATCGCATATGCGGGTAAATTTTGTACAGTTGTTCAGCAGAATAGGCTATGCGGCAACACCACTGCTTGCTACACGTTTAATTTATGGCACCAGTGGCAGTATACAATTTCATATACCGTATATGCTGCTAGGTGCGGGTACGCTTATTTTCGCCATATTCATTTTGTTCTCTGCCATACCTGCATTAAAGCCTGAAGCGTTAAAAGGTTTTTCGTTTTTCACCATTGTAAAGGAATCAAGAAAATATCCGCAATTATTCTGGGGAGCCATCACTATGTTTTTTTATGTTGGAGCCGAAGCCTGCACTGCAGGTTTTTTTATCAGTTACCTGCGCGATGTATCAGGTTTTAATGCGGAGATGGCTGCAAAGTTTCTGATGTATTATTATATCGCTTCTACTATTGTATGCGTAATTGGCATTTACCTGCTGCAATATGTTTCTCCAGGCAAATTAGTTGCCTGGTTCGGCACAGGTATGATAGCGATGTATCTGTTAGCAATAACAACTACATCTTCATTGAACCCATGGTACCTGATTGGAATGGGCGCTTTCATCTCTATTATATTTCCATCCGTATTCAGCTTAAGTATTGAGGGAGTTGGGAATTTTACAGAAAAAGGTTCAGCGCTGGTAAATATATCTATAGTAGGTGGTGCCGTTTTTCCACCACTGCAAGGTTTGATTGCAGACTGGAAAGGTGTACAGATTTCTTACCTTATTCCATGCGCCTGTTTTATATTGATAGTTATATA
>JBGALP010000349.1:0-4208 GCA_044223805.1 Agriterribacter sp. | reverse complement strand
TAATTCCTGTAGTGATAAAAGTTGAACACCCTTAGCACCATATTGCTGTACAATGGTGGCAGTATTATCCGTTGAGTGATCATCTATTACAATAATTTCAAGCAAATGAGCAGGATAGGTTTGACGCACCAAGGCATCAAGACAGCTTGCTATGTTTGCTTCTTCATTTCGCGCGGGAATTAGTACGGTTATTTTTTCTGAAGGTAGAAATGATGTGGGTTTGAAAACCGGGATCTGCATCCAGGCATTATGGTAATAGTTGATCAGGCAATAATAAGCGAAGAGCAAAACAAAGCTTAGAATAAATATTACCATGTATACAAATTACAGCAAGATAAACTATAAAACCAAAGCGGCTATGGCGGCGCTGTTTTTTTGATGCAGCAACTTATGCCCGGTAGGCAATAGGCTGAGCGTGCAAAAAGGCTCCACTTTTTTCCTGAATTTTTGTCCCGTAGTAAAACGTATAACCTTATCGTATTGGCCATATATTAACGCCACAGGCGTATGATGCTGTTGAATAAGCGATTGAATATGCGGAACAGATGGTTTTATTTTCCGCATGGTTGTCCAGATATTGTACAGACGCATCCGCATATTTTCATTTTTAAGATGGATGTGTATGTAATTGTATACGCCCATATTAACAAGAGCAGCTTTTTTTAAAACACGCGTAAACGCGAAAAATCCAAAAGGTTTTTTCATTACTTTTCTAAGCAAACTGTTTCCTGGGCCGGTTTGAGTAGCTAACCAATACCAAAAATTAATTTTTATACCATCCGGGGCAATCAATATGAGCCTTTCAATTCTTTCAGGTATATGCTCATATAATTGCAAACACACCCTTCCGCCCATACTGAAACCCATCACCGAAAAATTTTGATTACCAACAGATGGAATTGCTTCAAGAATGGAGATAAGATCTTCCACAGTAAAGAGAAGTCCTTCGTTCCAGGTTGTTTGCCCGTGCCAGGGTAGATCAACCGCCACTATAGTATATTGTTCAGAAAGCTGACTTTCAAATATGGCAAAGCTTTCTGCTGTTTCACCAAAACCATGAAAGCATACCAAAAGTTTCTGCCCATGCCCATATGTGCAGTAATGAACAGATGATTTTTTGTATGATATGAACGATGAAGACATTATTATGCTCACAAAGCAACGCATGTTTTGCCATAAGATGCGTTACTGCAGCATAAATATGAAATATATTTTATCAGTGAGATACTCATTTTATGCTTCAATTATACGTTAAAATTTTTTTGTACTTTTTTTATACAATCACTCACTTTAAAATAACGTTATGCAATACCTTTGCGGCTTCTGAATAAGAAGCCCAAACGTACAAACCCTTTACTACGCAACCCTTTGTTTATTGTTTTACAGAAATGTATGTCATGAAGTATTTTTTTATAGCAGTAATGTTGGTTTCATTTTCCGTTTGTGTAAATGCGCAAAAAAACCCTGAACCTCAGCCCACCTCAGAGTTACCTTCTATACAACTTAAATCAAACAGGATTTATGGCAAATTGATGGATCGTACCACTAACAAGCCAATTGAGGCTGCATCAGCCCAACTATATATTGCATCGAAAGACAGTTTGTTTGATGGCATGCTTACCAAGGCAAACGGCAATTTTAATTTTACCAATCTTTCAGCTTCTGTTACGTATAAGCTGGTGATCTCCGCTTTGGGCTATGAACCTTTTGAACAGCTTATTCCTGCGGCTACTATGGATAAGAATTACAATAACAGCGAAGGCAGGTTTGAGAATGATATGGGGAATATAACGTTAATACCTGCTGTAAAACAATTAGAGGGCATAACTATAACAGCAACCAAACCGGCTATGGAAATGGGTATTGACAGGAAAATATTTAATGTTTCAAAAAGCCTTACTGCAACCGGTGGAAGTGCAATTGATATCATGAAAAATATTCCTTCTGTATCTGTAGACATGGATGGTAATGTACAATTGAGAAACAGCCCGCCACAGATATTTGTTGATGGAAGACCAACCATCCTTACATTGGATCAGATACCGGCTGATAATATTGAAAAAGTTGAACTTATTACTAACCCGTCAGCAAAGTTTGATGCGGCAACTTCAGGTGGTATTATAAACGTGGTTTTAAAAAAGGATAAGCGTTTAGGCTTAAACGGCATTATAACATTGGCGGGGGGTACACCCAAAATTTTCAGTGGTAATCTCAATCTTAATCTTCGTGAAGGAAAATTCAATTTCTTTTTGAGCGGAGGATATAACCAGTCTGGCGGCAAAGCAAAAGGCAAAACGGAAAGAGAGAATAAATTAAATGGTGTAGCACAGGATTACTTTAACCAGTATACTACAAACTCAAGGTTGAGAAAATTTCCCTTCCTGAATTTTGGCTTCGATTATTTTATTGATAACCGCAATACTATTTCCATTACCCAACGCTTGGGTGGCGGTCGTTTCGGCAACAATGAATATCAGCAACAGGAGTATCTGGCGAGCGATGAAGTGTTACAATATTATGGTTACCGTACCGGTAACAAACCATCTCAGTTTAACCGTAACAGTACGGTATTAAACTATAAATATACTTTTCCCAAACAAGGTAAAGAACTTACTGCTGATATAAATTACAATTATGGCAATGGCGCTTCCCGTGCGCTCACTGTAAATACGTATGCCCATCCCGATGGTTCTGAATATAAAGATCCATCAACAGTACGCAACGATGGACGAAATAATACTCAACAGGTAACACTGCAGGTAGATTTCGTAAATCCAATATCAGAGCATGTGAAGTTTGAAACAGGCATCAGGAGCTACTACAATAGATTCAAAAGTTATTTTAACGCATTCAGCGTGGATGGAACTACTGAAACAAAACTACCTTTAAGTAATAATTATGAATACACAGAAAAAGTTAATGCAGGTTATGTTACTTTTTCTCAGAAGAAAGGCACTTTTTCGTACCAGGTTGGTTTAAGAGCTGAGTATTCACAATTTGACGGACTACTGATTGATAGCGCTTATACATTTGGATATAAATATCCCGCAGGTATAAAAAATATATGGAATGCTTTATTTCCCAGTCTTTTTCTTACCAAACAAATTGATGATAACAACCAGTTGCAACTTAATTTTTCACGCCGTATTATCCGGCCTGATTTCTGGCAGTTAAATCCATTTATTGAAATTAGTGATCCGGTTAATCTGCGACAGGGAAATCCCGCATTGCAACCGGAGTTTGTAAATTCTTTTGAATTGAATTACAGTAAGAATTATTCCAAAGGGAATTTTTTAGCCGTACTATTCTGGAGAAATAACCCTAACGATATTACGCAATACAGCGATACGATAAGTGCAGATAAATACGCGCAATTGCAAAATGCGGGTGTAGACCCCAATGCCATTCTGAATACATTTGTAAATGCAAACACTACCAACAGGTATGGCGCCGAATTTACGTTGCAGCATAAAGTTAACAGCAGTTTCGATATAACGCCAACGTTCACTGTGCAATACAGAGAAACAAAAGCGGATATTGATAATGTTAATTTAAGCAACAACGGATTTAACTGGCAGGGTAAGCTGATTGTAAATTATAAGATCAGAACTAAAAAAAGTAAGGTTTTCAATAATCTCGGTTTCCAGTTAATAGGCAATTACGAGTCTGGACGAATTACGCCGCAAGGAAGAACCCTGCCTGAATATGGAGCCGACTTTGCCATTCGAAAAGATCTTATGAAGAATAACAAAGCTGCCCTCACCTTCAGCATCAGCGATATTTTTAATACCCAGCGCTGGGGCAATATATATGATACAGAAACCTTTTACCAGGAATCGTACCGCCGCTGGAACGTGAGAAGTTTCAGGCTTACCTTCAGTTACAAATTTGGTAAAGCGGATTTTTCTTTACTTAACCGGAGTAACAGAAAGGGGGATGATGAGTAGAATGGGTTGATCAATAGCTCAAAATTTTGCCCATTCATCGCAATTGTAAAAGCACGCTCCAGATAAATGTAATAGTAGATTATTGTCTGTCAAATTGTATTTAGCAACAACAGTATCATTGTTTGGTTTAATGAATTTTATGGTAGAATCACCGAGCACCTCATAACGTGAATATGGCGTATTCAAAACAGTATCCCATTTTCTCATTTCAACTTTTCCTTGTTCATCCAATAATAAAATGAACCGTAAACTCCGGTATAG
>JBGALP010000348.1:3073-4270 GCA_044223805.1 Agriterribacter sp. | reverse complement strand
ATGCCAGTGCCGTTAATCAATATACAGGCGTATACAGCAGTTACGTAAATGGCGTATCAAGCGATGGCATTGCCGGAAGCACTATTGCGGCAATGCAGGGATTTTTTGTACACGTATCAAACGGAACCTTTCCGGTAACAGCAACGCTTGCTACTACAAATAGTGTTCGCATACTCAATTCATCTGCTACTTTCTATAAAGTTGCTGACCAGGAAGATCATTCCTTATTACGGCTAAAGGTGGGATTTAATGAACATCCTGAAATAACAGACCCGGTAACGATTTATTTTGATAATGCAGCTACCGCCGGTTTTAATAAAGAAATAGAAGCACTGAAAATATTGAACACAGATTCTCTTATTCCCAATATATATGCGTTGTCTGCGGATGCACAAAAAGTTTCTATAAGAGCGCTAACCAGTATAAAAGATACCATTGCAATAGTACCACTCGGGTTTTCTATAAAAAAAGATGGCCACATCAATTTTAGTTTGAAAGACATGCATAGTATACCTGCAGGTTTGTACATTTATTTTAATGACGCTGCAACAAGCATCAATTATGACCTCAGAAAAGATTCTGTATATACCGTATTGCTTCCGGCGGGCGAATATGCCAATAGGTTTTCTCTAAAATTCAGTCCTAAGGATATAAACGCGCCGGTTATTGATCCTGTTGATGATAACAAGCCGTTTGTCATATATAGTGGCGGAGGAAAGCTTTTTATAAAGGGGCAATTGCCATCAGGTCAAAAGGCAAATGTATCAGTAGTTAATATGCTGGGGCAGGTAATATACCGTAGCCAGGTTAGTGGTAGCATAAGTGGAGCTATCATCAATAACGTAGCGAGTGGCGTATATATCGTTCATATTTCATCAGATAAAAAAAATCAAACTAAAAAAATATTTATAGGTAACCAGTGATCAGGCTGTCAACTATATTAACATCTTACCATATGTTTCGTGTACTCTTTTGCGTGAGTATGCTGCTGTTGGGGTTTGTAAAAGCGGTTCAATCTCAGCCACCGCCACCAAAGCCCATCAGCATTTACAATAATCCTTCGCAGGGATTAATTTTTGGCGCTTTTTTTCAGGGAACTTCCGGTGGTACAGTGGTCATCAATCACGATGGAACCCGCACAATAACAGGCACATTGGTTGGCGCTAATCTGGGGTATCCTTATTCTGCTGCTGTATT
>JBGALP010000348.1:0-3068 GCA_044223805.1 Agriterribacter sp. | reverse complement strand
GTATCCTTATTCTGCTGCTGTATTTGAAGTAGACGCCAACGCGGGAACTATGGTATCTATCATGAATGGCCCTAACGTTACACTTACCGGCAGCAATGGGGGCACTATAACACTGCAAATAGGTGCTGCGAGTACAGGCGCTTCTTTTGTAACAACAGCAATACCACCCTCACGAACGCAGGTAAGAATTGGAGGAACATTAACAGTGGGTACGCCGGCTTCCAATCCTTCGGGTAACTATACCGGCACTTTTTCAGTAACATTTATTCAGCAATAAACCTGGTATACAAAACAACACCACTCATGAAAAGCCGCATCAAATATTCCCAAAACAAGGCAAAGCCTGGGATGATGACTGCCTTTTTTATGATGATATACTTTTTTTGCTCACTTTTATTTCCTAAACAAACATTCTCCAAAAACGAACCCGAGCCTTCTTTTGAAGAGATACTTGTTTTTATGAATGTGCAGGGAGTGGGTAGCGTTCAAATACAGGCAGCAATAAAAAATGAAACCGCCTATCTTTCTATAACAGATGTTTTTGATTTTTTAAAAATTAAGAACACTCCATCACCGCTATTGGATTCTGTAACAGGCTTCTTTATTACACCACAGGCGGCATTTATAATTGATCAACCGCATAATAAAATCATTTACTCCGGAAAATTAATTGAATTGCCAGGAGATGCTTTTATGCATACAGCCAACAGTTTATACATGCGTTCAGATCTTTTTGGACAGGTATTTGGGTTGCAATGCAAATTCAGTTTTCGCAATCTTGCTGTTATTGTATCAACATCATTGGAGCTACCCGTTATGCGTGAAATGAGACAGCAGGCAATGCGCAATAACTTAAGTAAATTAAAAGGACAAGCGCCGGCAGATACGATTATACCACGCAGTTATCCCTTATTCAAAATAGGCATGGCCGATTGGTCGGCCATTCATTCAAAAGATTTTGCCACCGGATTAAACGATACAAGACATAATGTTCCGCTGGGTGGAGTAGTGGCGGGTGGAGAAACAAATATTTCATTAAACTATCGGAGCAATACCCCGTTTATTGAACGGCAGCAGTACTATCAGTGGCGTTATGTAGATAATGATAATAGTGTATTGAAACAGGCGATGGCCGGAAAAATATATACACCATCTATTTCATCTATTATTGCTCCCGTTGTTGGTGTTCAGTTTACCAATGCGCCGTCTGTTTACAGAAGGTCGTTTGGAACATATACGCTCACCTATTATACCGAAGCAGATTGGGTAGCTGAACTATATGTAAACAATACGTTGGTTGATTATTCAAAAGCAGAAGTAACGGGTCTTGCCAGTTTCCAGGTGCCATTGGTATATGGTAATTCAGCGGTTAAAATCCGTTTTTATAGTCCCTGGGGAGAAGAAAGAACCAGTGAGCAGAATATCCAGATACCGTTCAATTTTCTTCCGCAAAACGAATTTGAATATACTGCCAGTGCGGGTATGGTAGAGGACAGTCTGCACAGCAGGTTTGGAAAAATAAATGCGAATTATGGAATCACATCACGCCTTACTGCCGGCGGTGGAGTTGAATATCTTTCATCAGTTACATCTGGCATGGTGATGCCTTATGTAAATGCTTCATACCGGATGAGTACTAATCTTTTGTTAGCCGGTGAATATACGCATGGTGTACGTTCAAAATTTGTGAGCAGTTATCATTTGCCATCCGACCTTCAGATTGAATTGAATTATACCCGGTATAAAAGAGGGCAAACTGCTATCAATAATACTTTTCTTGAGGAGCGTAAGTTGATAATATCGTATCCATTCCGTAGCCGTAAGTTTACGTTGTTCTCGCGGCTATCTGCTTACCAGGTTGTACTTCCCACTACCAAGTATAATATGGCTTCAAAATATACTACTGTTGAAGCGTTGCTTTCTGGTGTTGCGTTTGGTGTTAATGCCAATTTAACTACCTACGCTATATTGAATAGTATGGCAAAGCCATATGTATATAGTAATTTATCAATGACAGTTCGCCTGCCGGCAAAAATAATTTTTACACCACAGCTTCAATATGAGTATACCGGTAATAAAATAATTAGTGTGAGAGGCGAAATGGGAAAATATATTAACAGCAAAGGCTATTTCAGTGCTTTTTATGAAAACAATTTTAAAAATAATTTTCAGAATGCTGGACTAAGCTTCAGGTATGATCTTTCTTTTGCTATAGCCGGTTTATCATTTACCAAAGGTAGTGGTAGTTCAGGCGCTATGGTACATTCGGCAAGCGGTAGTCTTTTATATAACGGCAGAACCCAAAAAGCCATATTCAACAATCGTAGCGCTGTTGGTAAAGGAGTTATAACAGTATTGCCTTTTTTGGATATAAATGGTAATGGAAAACGCGATGCAAATGAACCTAAAGCTTCAGGTGTGAACATTAGCATGAATGGAGGACGTATTAAATATAATAAGGCAGACAGCTCTATGCAAATCTCTGAACTGGAAGCGTATGCAAATTACACGCTTACACTTTCTGAAGCATTTGAAAATGTAGCATGGCATATAAAAAACAAAATAATCAGTGTAACAATAGATCCCAACCAGTTTAAATTGGTTGAAGTGCCCGTTGGTATTATGAATGAAGTTACCGGCATGGTGTATCTTAATGATAATAATGGGCGGAAAGGATTGGGCAGAATTATTGTGCAGCTTTTTCACGAGGATCTTTCTTTTGCAGGGAGAATGATGACTGAACCAGATGGTTCGTTTACATTCAGTGGCTTACCTCCTGGAAAATATGCGGTGCAATTAGATCTGGAGCAAACAGAAAAACTGCACATGAGAGCGCAGCCATCGTCATTGACTTTTACAATAGAGCAAAACAAAAATGGTGATTTTGTAGATGGATTGAGGTTTATGCTAACCTCTTTTACACCACACTGATTACCGGCTTCTGCCTTTGAATTTTTATATTTGACCGGTAAGGAACAATACCAGGATGGAGAAAGATAATGCCAACAAGCACCAGCATAATTGTGCTGTAAATAGTTACATCCAGCCACAAGCCCATAAACCCATTT
>JBGALP010000034.1:0-29087 GCA_044223805.1 Agriterribacter sp. | reverse complement strand
TCTATAAAAAAATTTATTAATAAATAATTTTTTAAAATATTCAGTATGTAGATAATCTACTACAAAGCATTTTATCATAAAATAGACTTCAATGTTATGACGTTGTATTTAACATTTTTATTAAATGAAATGTTTTTTAAAGTATGAATATGCGACTAATTTTAGAAGCCATCTCATTTTTAAAACCCTATTCAGTTATGTCGTATGAGAAAGAACATTATCCTTTCCCTCGCTTTCTTTACAGTATCCACCAATCTTTTCGCTCAAATAGATATTATTAATACTTCCCTGTTAGTGCCTGACTCAAACACTATTTTTGTTGGCGTTCAAAATGTTGTTTCTATTGAAAAAGCAGGTAAAGAAAAATACGAGCTACGATCAGGCAGATGCCATGTACAAAGTAACTCAACGCCGGAAGGTTTTATAGTGATGGCAACATCTCCGGGAACAGATACCCTATGGGCAATTCATAACGGGAAAAAGGTTTATTCAAAAGTCTTTACACTATCATTTCTGCCGCCGCCACAGGTCTTTTTAGGTTCAATAAGAAAAGATGTGGCATCGAAGGAAGAAATAGTTGCCAATAAAGGGTTAGTGGTAAGAGCAGGCAATTTTAAAAAAAATACCGATATGGTTATATTAAGCTACACAGTTAAAATAAAAAGCAGTGTTGTTAAAGAAGGCGATGACAACATTGCAAACAATAGAAACCTGTTTACCGAAAAAGTAATTGCTGTGCTCAGGTCGCTAACGCACAACGATGTTATTACTTTTGATGATATAAAAGTAGCTACCGGACCAAATTTCTGTCCTAGAGCCCTTCGTTCCTTTTCTGTGACTATAAGTAAAACAGCCATTTATTTTTTACCTTCATGCCATGAGTACAACCGGTAAGCAGGTACAACTATCCTTAATAAACAAGATGCGGGCCATCACCAGGCTGGCTGTATGTTTAATAATTGCCGTATTAGTAAGCATTGCATTTAATATTCAGGGCATCTCAGCACTAACACGGGTAATTTTTGGATGGGATGTTTTCTGCATCAGTTCGCTCACTTTTTACTGGATATCGTTCTTTACAACTCCACAACAGCATATGCGCAAAGAAGCCGCTAATGAAGACCCCAGCCGTATTGTTGTTTTTATTATTGTACTGGTTTGTGCTTTTGCCAGCATGGCTACCGTTATACAGTTGCTTACACTCCAAAAAAGCGATACGAATAATCTGCAGGTTATCATCGCTGTTGCCGGCATGATTCTTTCCTGGTTGCTTGTGCACACCGTATTTACGGCAAAATATGCCCATATGTATTATAAGAATAAAAAAGATGATAGCAACACGCACCAGGCCGGTCTCCAATTTCCTGATGATACCCGTCCCGACTTTCGTGATTTCGCTTACTTTTCTTTTGTGCTGGGCATGACTTTCCAGGTATCTGATGTAGAAATCTCATCTAAATCAATCCGGCGCGTTGCATTATTACATGGTTTAATTTCATTCGCCTATAACACTGTTGTGGTGGCCTTAACCATAAATATTATTGCTGGGTTGAAAAACTGAAACGCTGTGAATGGTGAATAGGCAATAGTGAATGTGAGATGAGAGATGAGAAACGTGAAACCTGTAACATGAAACTTGTAACCTGCAACAGTTATTGTTTTTTCACAAACCTCATCATTGCCACATCACCCGTAATTAAATTAAGCGTTGAATCTGAAATGCTGTATTTATTTATCTTTTTCAGTGTATTAATAAACACATTTTCTCCTTCACCCGCACACATCATGCGTGTCATAGCCATCGCTTCGGGAAAATGAATGGACGATGCACCGGCATCCAACTTTCCTCTGAAATTGTTGCAGCCTGTATTACCACTGAAGCTCGTATCAGCAGTATTAAATGTGATTTGCGGTTTCTTGTCGGGATATAATCCTTCAAATGCGATGCGTGGACCTGAAATGTAATTTAACTGCCAGGTTCCATTCAACTGTGCCGTACCGGAAGCTGGCTCCGGCTGAGGAGTTGTGTTTTTCATTTTTGTACTCTCACATGCCCATAGTATAAACACAATTACTATTGCTGATAAAATCTTTTTCATTGCCGGTTATTTACAGGTGAAGAAGGTTTCGTTGCATGAACTTTCCGGAATCAGGAAAGCAGGGATATCTAAATATAGTTACTTTCGGTAAAATAATAAATCTCAATTTATTCGTGTAAACGATAAACTTTAAACTCAAACCTCTTTAATTGTGAAACCCTTTTTAACCGCGGAGTGGGTGCATCTTATAATGGCAAATTATGCTGTCTCACCCGATTTGCTTCAATCATATCTACCCCCAAAAACTGAGCTTGACATTTTTAATAATACATGTTATACAAGCTTAATAGCTTTTCGTTTCTGGAACACCAAAGTAAAAGGAATTGCTATCCCGTTTCACCAAAACTTTGAAGAGATCAATCTTCGTTTTTATGTGCGTTATAAAGAAAATGGTGAATGGAAGCGCGGCGTTGTTTTTATAAAAGAAATCGTTCCCCGTTTTGCCATCAGTTTTGTTGCCAATACTTTTTACCAGGAACGTTATGAAACCATGCCCACCCGTTCTGTACTAACAGAAACACCTGCAATACTTTCAGTACAATACCAATGGGGTAAAAACTTTGTGCATGAGTTGAGTGCACAGGCGCATCCGGAGCCGCAGGCTATAACTGATGGCAGTATTGAAGAATTTATTACTGAACATTATTGGGGATATGCCCGGCAAAAAAACAATACTACTAAGGAATATAGAGTGGAACATCCCCGATGGAACATCTTTCCGGTAAAGGAATATAATGTTGTGTGCGATTTTGAAAAATTATATGGCCCGTCATTCAGTATCCTTAATCAAATGCAACCTCTGTCTGTATTGTTGGCACAGGGGTCGCCCGTAACAGTTTATCACGGTAAAAAAATATAAACGAGTATGCATTATAGTTATACCAGGGTTATTATAATAATATTATTGATCTGGAATTCATTTTGTGCAAAGGCGCAACAATTACCCGGCAAAGAGAATGACCGTTTTGCGGGACTGCATTTTGATTTTCATGCAGGGCTTACTGATTCAGGTATTGGAAAAACATTTACTCCCGCCATGATAGATTCTTTTCTTGCCATAGTACAACCTGATTTTATACAGGTTGATTGCAAGGGGCATCCGGGCATATCAAGCTATCCAACAAAGGTGGGTAATCCCGCACCTGTTTTCGCAAAAGACATCATGAAAATCTGGAGGGATGAAACGGTTAAATTTAAAGTGCCTTTGTATGTACACTATTCCGGTTTGTGGGATAACAGGGCATTACAACTGCATCCTGACTGGGCAAGATATAATGCGGATGGAAAACGGGACAATAATGCCACTTCCTTATTTGGCGGTTATGCAGACTCGCTGTTAATACCACAATTAAAAGAACTAGCGACAGTATATCATCTGAATGGAATATGGATTGATGGCGATTGCTGGGTATTATCGCCTGATTATGCACCTGCTGCCAGGGAAGCTTTTACAAAAGCAACAGGCATTACGGAGATACCACTGAAAACAAGTGATCCGCATTTTTTTGAATGGATGGAATTTCACCGCAAGGCGTTCAGAAATTATATAACCAGATATGCCAATGCGGCGCACGCCGTTGCACCAGGTTTTAAGGTTACCAGCAACTGGAGTTTTTCTTCTATGATGCCGGAGCCTGTTGATGTGCCGGTTGACTATTTGTCTGGCGATGTAGCGGGCACCAATAGTTTATATAGTTCTGCTTTCGAGAGCCGTTGTCTTGCCCGGCAGGGAAAACCATGGGATTTGATGTCGTGGTCTTTTGCATGGAAGAATAATTCAAAAGCAACTAAATCCATTGTGCAGTTAGAACAGGAAGCCGCCGAAGTATTGGCGATGGGCGGTGGGTTTCAAACCTATTGGCAGCAAAACAGGGATGGTTCGCCCGAGCCTTACCAGTTCAGGAAAATGCAACAGATCATCGCTTTTTGTAAAGAAAGAAAAGCATACACATTCAAAGGCGAAATAGTTCCGCAGATCGGATTGTTGTATTCAACCTATGCATGGAAAAGAATGCTTAATAACAGCTTATATTCATCACACAGCCAGGGCGACATGAAAGGCATATTAAATATGCTGCTGGATAGCCGGTTGCCTGTTGATATATTGATGGATCATCAGGTAAACGCCAGCACTATACAACAATATCCTTTACTCATTCTTCCTGAGTGGGAACATATTGATCCTGCAGTTCGTGTACAGCTCAATGAGTATGTAAACAAAGGTGGCAACCTTTTGATAATAGGTGCATCTGCAACGCACGATTTCAAAGATATGCTTGCTGTGCAATTCAAAGAAGCCCCACAAAAAAACAACACTTTGTTTGCTGGATTTAATGGCAATATAGTGGCTATGCATACCGATTATCAACCCGTTGTTGAAAATACACAACAACAAAGCTGGGGACAGATTTTAACAGCAGACGACTGGCGTTTTACCACAAAAAACATTTTAGCTTCCACCCAAAAAGTGGGCAAAGGCAATGTTGCAGGCATCTATATAGATATGGGAGATTTTTACACCCACAATCAAAACCCCGTTTCTCTTGATTTGCTGCAATCTGTAATACAATCCATGGTGCCTTCTTTTATAAGTACTGTAACCGGTTCAGGAAAAATACACCAGGTAATCAGCAAAAAGAATGGTAAAACCTATATTCATCTTATCAATGCGGCGGGTGGACATGATAACCCGGATGTGTTGGTATATGACGGTGTTCCAGCATTAAAAAATATTAACGTTCAGGTACAGTGTAGAACCAAACCATCAACCATTCAATTGCAGCCGGGAAATATACAACTGGCATATACCTATAAAAATAACATAGCCACAGTTATTGTACCTGCCGTGGAGGTATACAACCTTATAGAAATAACCCCCTGATAACGGGATTGGGTTAGTTTAGGACAGGCTGTAGCGGCATACCTATTGCATATCCTGTTCACTATATACTACCTTCAAAAAAAATGCGTTTATTGCATTAATTAAATGTTTTTTATATGAGTACACCAAGGCTTGTATTTGGCGAAGGGAAAATAAGCGGTTATATATCCATATTCCTCGGATTACTTTCGTTATTAGCCGTTTTTTGTTTCTGGTTTCCCGAATGGCTTACGTCTCCTGAGTTTAGAGAGGTATATACAGGTAAATCAATGGTGATATTACTCACAGCTACAATTATTGCTTCTTTCTTTTTTGCCTTATTGAGTTTTCTGCTCAGCAAATCAAAAAGATATGCTTTAATTGGTTTGGTGATCTGCACTATTACCATTGTAATGGGCGGTTTTAGCGTACAGGGCAGGATAGTTGAAAAAACAAGCTGGCACCTTGGTTTAGATTGGCTGTTGCTCGACCTGTTATTAATGGCAGTAATATTTGTTCCTATTGAAATGGTGTTTCCCAAAAATAGAAATCAAACAAAGTTTCACGAAGAGTGGCGCACAGACCTGGTGTATTTTGTGGTGAGCCATCTGTTCATCCAGTTTTTTGGCGTAATCACACAACAGCCTGCTAAATTGTTTTTTGGCTGGATAGGGTTGGATGGTGTACATCGTTGGGTGCAAAGCTTACCTTTTGTAATTGAATTGCTGTTCGCGTTTCTTATTACAGATTTGTTTCAATACTGGGCGCATCGCATTTTTCATAGTCATCACTATTTATGGCGTTTTCATTCTGTGCATCATTCTACACAGCATATGGATTGGTTGGCTGGAAGTCGTACACATTTTGTAGATATTTTTGTAACAAGATCAATGGCATTTATTCCTTTGTATGTATTTGGTTTTTCAGACATTACTTTTAATACCTATATCGTATTTATGGCAATACACGCGGTGCTGATCCACGCCAACACACGTATCAATTTTGGCTTTCTCAAATACATCATCGCTACACCACAGTATCACCACTGGCATCATTGCGAAGACCCTAAATATTACGGTAAAAACTTTGCTACCATTTTCCCTTTTATTGATAAGATTTTCGGCACTTACTATTTGCCCGGCAATGAATGGCCTGAAGGAACAGGTTTGCACGAGGCGCATTATCCCAAAGGCTATCTCAAACAAATGATTTATCCCTTTACTAAAAGCCCGTTTGACGATAATCTGAATATGGAAGAGCGGACGAAGAGATAACCACGATTATAGTTTGTTGTTTATTGTCTTTTTTGGGAGAGCCGGAGTGTTCAACATATGTATACAGACCCGATAGGTTTATGTCATATATTTTGTATTGTCATGTTGAGGCACGAAACCTGCTGCGGTCAGGCAGGCATCTATCTCCTCCATAATCTTTCTGCATACTCAGCCGCTTGAATGATTGTAGCGAAGATAGACCCCTCCCTGGGTAGGGGTGAAAGGTTGCGGGTTGATCAGTCATTACAAATAGCATTCTCTTGTATTTTTTATTGTCATGCATGACGGTCTCTACATCAGGAATAGACCTATAAGAGCTGCCGGGTGAGCTGCCGCGCTACAGACCTTATAGGTATCAACGTACCTGTCAAACCACTTGTGTTTCATCACACCAAATCCCTACTTCATCACATTTAGCTGCATAATTCACCTGACTGTAATATTCTTGCATAAATATTCATAATGAAAGTAAGGTGGAGGCAACAGGAAATTATTTGTGTTACGCTTGTTGCCGCGTTTCTGGCTATTAAATTTTTTATGAACAATGTTTTTGTTTCCGAACAGGAAATAGAAGCGCATGGCACCATTTTCAGGCAGAACGGACAGTACTTCAACTATGCAAAAAACTATATCTTTCCTAATACCATTCCGCTGCTGCTAATCTATGTATTCTTCCTTTTGCTGAACCTTTATATTATTCCTGTTCTGATTTTAAAAAGACGGTACGTAGTGCTGGCTATTCTTTCGGGTCTGGTTATATGGTTGTTGATGCTGTTGACTTTTTCTGCCTCATACTACCTGGAAGGCTTTTACGATGTGTTGCGGCATACTGGTTTTAGTTTAAAACGACGTTCCATAAAATATGGTATTTCTGTTTCCGGTGTTATCATTATTTGTTACAGCGTGTATGTGTATATGCGCGAGGTAATAATAAAATATGTTGCAAGAGAAGAAGGCAACAAGGCGTTCAGGATAACTGTAAGCAATAGTATTACAGCAACCATTTTCGTATACTTAGGGTTGTTATTCTTCTTCATTATTTTTGATTTATTCGTTAGCGATGTTGTTGGTATTTTTTATGTGTTTTTTTTGCTGCCTGCTATCATCGTTTGTTTTGTTAATATTTATTGGATATTTCCCTATCAGCAACAAAACCGGTTATCTTTTAAAAACATTTTCTGGCGTTTGCAATTGGCCCCTGCTATTTTATCTGCACTGTCGGGAATTATATTTGATATGGTATCTGATTCCGATACTTTTGGTTTTTTCCTGGCGGTTTGGGCAATGCTTGCTATTATAGCCACACCACTCTCGTGGGTCATTTTCACGCAGCAAAAAGAAAAGCTGGAAACATTACTTCATCTGCAGAAAGACCTCGGTAAAACTTCTGCCAACCTCCAGTTTTTGCGCTCACAAATCAATCCTCATTTTTTATTCAACGCGCTTAATACTATTTACGGAACAGCGTTGCAGGAAAATGCGGATCGTACTGCCGAGGGTGTACAAAAGTTGGGCGACATGATGCGTTTTATGCTGGAGGAAAATCAACTGGATAAGATTCCCCTTAGTAAAGAGATTACCTATCTCACTAATTATATTGAATTGCAAAAATTACGCACGCAAGTGTCGGATACAATTGACATTTCTTTTGCAGTTAAAGACAGTCAATGCCATCATGAAATAGCGCCGATGCTATTAATACCGTTCGTGGAAAATGCTTTTAAACACGGTATCAGTTTAAAAGAAAAATCATGGATAAAGATTAACATTTCGTGTGATACTCAACATCTTTATTTTGATGTTTATAACAGCGTCCATCCTAAAAAAGAAGAAGATCCCGAAAAAAACAGATCGGGTATTGGGCTGGAGAATGTAAAACAACGTTTATCACTTTTATACCCACACCGCCATGAATTACAAATCAGATCAACAACCGGAGAATACTTTGTTCACCTCACCATCAAACCCTGAAAAGGAAGCTGAAGCATCTGCCTGGGATAAAGTATTGTGGTGGATGGCTGCCGCGGATCCACAACTGATGAAAGATTGCGGGCCGGACAAATTCAGGTATGGCGTGATAGGCTATACGGTAATGGCTACCTGGCTTTTTGCCACGCTGGCATGGGGGTATTTTTTTTCAACACTTTTTGATGATTCATTAATCATAATACCCGCGGCAATATTTTTTGGCTTTGTTATTCTTACTATTGATCGTGGATTGTTGGCAGGATTAAACAGCACCGGCGGTAGAAACAAATGGCTTTCGCTTTCGCTTCGTTTAGTGCTGGCTTTAACCATAGGCTTTTTTATATCGCAGCCTGTAGTATTAATGTTGTTTGAAAAAGATATTAATGCACACATGCCTGTAGTGAAAGAAAAAAAGATCACTGCCTATACCAAACAGGTGCGTGATGAAAATGCCGTTATACTGCAACAGGCTAAAGCCGAAGTTGACCGCATACGAAATGAACAACAGGTAAAGGAGCAGGAAATTCTTGATCTTAAGAATGCATACATCAGGGAAACAGATGGCACCGGTGGGTCAGGTAAAATTGGAGAATATACTATAGCAAGGGTTAAAAAAATGGCTTATCTGAAAGCTGAAGAAGACCTGATAGCCTGGAAAAGAAATATGCAACCCGCATTAGACAGTGCATCAGCTAAACAAAAATTAACCGAGGCTACCATACAGCAACGCATAACTGAATTTGACAAAGGTTTGGCAGATGGATTCCTTACCCGTGTGGAAACGCTCGATGATCTGATGCTGGTACACCCGCCGGTAAAATACCGCTACCGTTTAGTGATTATGCTTATTATGATGATAGAGTTGATGCCGTTACTCACCAAGCTAATGATGCCATCAGGACTATATGAAGAAAAAGTTCAGGATGCGATAGCACAGCGCAAGTTGTATTGGCAAACAGAAAGAACCGCTATTAAAGAAGTAGAGAAGGCCTTTTACGAAAACGCACTAACGACAGATAAACAGTTACAGGCTGATGTGATGCATGAAATAAATGAATACCGCAGGCAGCAAGCCGCAGAAGCGTTTAACCAATGGAAACAAAATCCTGGTAAGGTGCGACAATTTTGGGATCAGTTAAAAAGCCGTTTGTTGTACTTCAGCAGAAATTAATCTTTTAATTATCTAAATCTATTTATGAGAAAAATTATCATTTTGCTCATAGGGGCACTGGCATGCCTTTATGCGAACGCACAAACCTGTACACTCACAGGCAATATCAACAATACATCTGACACTACAATTACTGTATATCTCCTTTATGCCGGCGCGCACTACCATAATCAGTCGGTTGAGATACCGGTACACAATGGAAAGTTTAAAAAAAATATCCCGTTGCTATATCCTGTATTTGCTTTACTTAATGCATATGGTATGGAACGAAGATTATTATTAAGTCCTGAAAGAAATCTGCATATGGTATTTGATGCCCAAAAAGATCCGGCAGATATGGAGCTCACCGGAACAGCCAGTAAAGAAAACATATTGCTTCATGATCTTAAGATAGGTGAGATGCCTTTTTTTATGCAAGGCAAACCAGCAGAAAATGTATATGCTAAAATGCCAATAGATTCTCTTAATAATATTGTTTTAGCCATAACAAAAAAACAATGCATTGAAGCCGATAAAAAAATTAAGAGCAGTAATATTCCAGATTATCTCCAGGAAATATTATCAACAGAATTCAGGTATGTAAACCAATGCTACCTGTTTGATCTTGCTCAAAATTATATGCGTTGGGCCGGAAATAAAGACCAGGAGGCATTCCAGGAGGAAGTGATGAATGTAGAGCCTTTGCCTAATGGTATTACCTTGGTGAACTGCCTCTTTGCTAATATGATGTTGAATAATTACATCAGGGCGCAGTTAATGAATGCCGGGAAAAAAATAAGGACAGATTCGGCTGCGGCAACAAGGGCAATTGAAGATTTATTCAGAATGCCATTTGCTGAAATTATGAAACAAGCCGAAAAGTATGGCGAAAGATATATGCTTACCTGGCTGTACGCAAAGTATAATCTTGCACCTGATGTTCGGGATAAAATATTATTCAATTGTATAATGGAAAGCTGCGATAATAAATTGTACAGTATTGCCGCGGTTCTGCGGGATACGTTACAACAGTATTATCCTGGTAGCTATTATATAGCGATGGCAAAAGAAGAAGTAAAAAAGATGCAGGACCAGCTTGAGAAAGAAAAGAATAATCAGAAAATTACATTCCATACCGGCAAGTCATTTCAATCTTTCGCTGAATTAACTGCTTTACACAAGAACAAAGTGATTTATGTTGATATATGGGGTACCTGGTGCGGACCCTGCCGGGAGGAAATGAAATATGCTGCTGCTGTAAGAAAAAAATTTGCCGGCAAGGATATCGTATTAGTATACCTGGACATGGATGAGGATAACAAAGAGGAAGATTGGAAAGAAATGGCACGGATGTATGGTTTGGAAGGACAACATTACAGGTTGAATAACGACAGCATACAATCATTATGGAAGGAAATAGAACAGGAGGGAGGAGAAATCAATAGATATCCTACTTATGTTTTATTTAATAAGAATGGAAAAATGAGTAAAGCAAATGCCGCAAGGCCGAGTGATGGAGAAAAACTTTTTGAGCAGATAGATATTTTATTAAAAGAATAATATGTGCGAAGTGTAACATTATTACCGGAAGATCGTATTACGTTACTTTTGATGTTCAATCCTTTTAAAACTTATGCTTAAAGCCGTCGCTATAGACGATGAACCCATTGCGCTGGAAGTAGTAAAATCTTTGAGCAGCAAAGTGCCTTTTCTTGATATGAAAGGGTATTTTACCGATGCTTTTGCCGCGATTGACTTTTTGAAGAATGAAAAAATTGACCTCATTTTCCTTGATATAAAAATGCCTGATATAAATGGCATTGATTGGCTAAAATCTATACCTAAACCACCAATGGTAGTATTTACGACTGCTTATAGCGAACACGCCGTAGAAAGTTTTGAACTGGATGCGGTAGATTATTTACTGAAGCCATTTTCATTAGCAAGATTTCTAAAAGCAGCCAATAAGGTGTATGAGCTGCATCGGTTAAAAAATAGTACGGCAGTGCCGCCTCAGTCATACATTTTTGTAAAAAGTGGTTATGAACAATATAAAGTAGCGTTGGACGAGATTTTGTACCTCCAGAGTGCGGGCAACTATGTACAGTTTATTTTAACTACGCAAAAATTGCTTTCAAGATTAACCATGAATGAAGCGGAGGCATTGTTGCCTGCAGCTTCCTTTACACGCATACATCGCTCTTATGTAATAGCTAACAGTAAAATTACCCGTATGGATAAAAACAGTATCTGGATTAATGATACAGAGTTGCCTATCGGTAACGGATATAGTTATAGTGCCGAGCAGATAGCGAAAGGATGAAGAAATGAATGTGAACTGTCTTAAGTGGGGTCGGTACCGAAGGTCAGACCACCTTTTGGTATGGTGAATTTTGAATTGTCAATTAATACAAACGTAGCAAACAAAAAACTGAAACCATAAACAACCAATGCCTAATTCCTATTTTAGTTTTAAAAAGTTTACGGTTTACCACGACAAGTGCGCAATGAAGGTGTGCACAGATGCATGTATATTGGGTGCCTGGGTAGCCGAAAGATTTAGTCAGCCAAACGCGTATGTACTTGATATAGGTTCCGGCTCAGGGTTGCTATCGCTGATGCTGGCACAAAAAACAGCGGCGGTTATTCATGGTATTGAAAAAGATAAAGCTGCTTTTTTGCAATCGCAACAAAATATAATGCAAAGCCAATGGAATAACCGGATAGAAGTTTTTAATGGAGATGCGGTTGACTTCCGGTTTCCACGACGATATAATTTTATTATAACCAACCCTCCATTTTATAGTAATGACTTAAAATCGGGGATACCTGAAAAAAACATAGCCAAACATGATACAGGTCTTACGCTTGATCAGTTGGCATATGTAATTGGTGAAAATTTAACCGATGATGGCGTTGTGTGTATTTTACTCCCTTATCATCGTACGGAGCAATATGAATTACTCTCGCAGCAAAACGGTTTTTTCCTGCAGGAAAAGTTATTAATCAAACAAACACCCAGGCATGATTATTTCAGAAGTATTATGCATTTTGGCAGGCAAAAAAAATTTTCACCGGCGCTGCATGAACTTACTATTAAAGATGAAGCCGGTGCGTATACACCCAAATTTGTGGATATTTTGAAAGATTATTACCTGCATTTGTAGGAAACGCCGTCGTTATAGTCCCGCATAATCTTTCATGTAAGCGTAATGGCTGGTAAGTGTGCCTTTACTTGTTATTGTAGCGTTTTCAATAATGGCTGAACCTCCTTTTACTAAATCTTCCAGCACATATTTAATCAACTGTTCTCCAAAGTAACGGGAGGCATCGCGGGGCAGTTCATTGGGTAGATTGCCTACCACCATCATATCAATACTACCTGGGGTATAAGGAGGTGTTTTCTTAAACGTAGTTCTATCCACCCCGTATATTGGATCTTCAATACGTTGATCTCCCAGGTTTATGGGTACGGAACCTCCGGCATCATCTGTAATATCGGCGATGGTTTGAATAATAAAATTATCAGAACTGATTGCCTCCTTTTCAAAAAGACGGGGAATATGCTTATCCCAGAAAATGCCGTTGAGTAAAATATCCGTTTGTTCTGTGTAAGGCATAAACAGGCAATCGTACATTTCGGGGTGTGTATGAAAATCTTCGCGGCTATACTTACCCGTTTGCTTATGAGCGTATAAATCAGCACCTTTCAATTGGGTATATACCGGGTAAGAAAACCTTCGCTTCAGGTATTCGTCCGGCTCTACTTCGTGTATGCCTATCAGGTTCATTACTTCCAGTACACCATGTGCTACCCTTCCTGAACCCGTAACCGCTATTTTTACATTCGGCAGTTTTAATCCAAAATAAGTATGAATAAGCTCTCTGAAGCTTTTTTGTTTGTATACCCTTTCAAGATGATAAAGTCCCGTGCGGGTACCATAGGCCATCACCCCGTTATGTGCACCTACCACACCCGCAAAAAAACCAAAGCCAATAATACGCTGACCATCTTCATGCTCCAGGCATTCATAATCAATAAGCGTAATTTTTTTAGCGATGATGTCTCTTAGCAGGTCCTGGTTCTGTGGTTGTTGTTTGCGCGTGTGCGAAAAAAAAAGATAGGTTTTATTATCCAGCAACATATTACGCGGTACCTCTTTAATACCAAACAAAACATCGCATTCCTGCATATCTTCTTTTACAGCCACTCCGGCAGCAGCGTATTCTTTATCGCTGAAACAACGGTTGGGCGAAGATTGAACAATGATTTTTACTTCATTGCTTTCTCTTTGGATCCATTTGCATTGAGCAGGCGTTAAAGCCACGCGGTTGTCGTGAGGTATTTTGCCTTCCCTTATTAATCCAATGGTTACCATAGCTACAAAAATAGCGGTAAATGTTTTAGTGATGTTGAACAACCTGTAACCTTGATTATAAAAGAAAGAAAAAATTATGGCTATTACCATCATAATGTGTAATATTGCAACCCAATTTAAAAGCCCAGATGGCGGAATTGGTAGACGCGCCAGACTCAAAATCTGGTATTGGCAACAATGTGCAGGTTCGATTCCTGTTCTGGGCACTCAGGAGCTTCATAAATCTCTGATTTATGAAGCTTTTTTGTTGTAGCGATATACCTCTGCATACAGTGGATTACGCGAATTTATATTGAACAATCAATGTCGTTGACTTAAGGGATTTTGGATAAAATTATAAAATAAAAGAGAATCAATGTCGTTGACTTAAGGGATTTTGGATAAAATTATAAAATAAAAGAGTTCTTTGACAATTGTTTGTAAGGAGGGTTAAGGTATTTTTGTTGTATAGGATTATAGGGGCTATATAAAACAAAACAAGGCATCTGCATTTCGGGAAAGATATATTGAAAAAATAACAACAACAATAGAAGATGAGTCATTTATCAAAAGCAGCCGTTCAGTACACGGCAGTAAAGGATTTACCCGAAATCGAAAAATAACTTTCAGTCATTTAATTGTTTTACTTACGCAAGCTCTAAGTCGTTCCATACAGCGAGAACTTAACAGTTTTTACCAAAAACTACAGCGCACTGAATTTAGCATTCAGTACGTTACCAAAGGTGCATTTACTAAAGCCCGAAAGAAACTGAATCCACAGGCTTTTGTAAAACTGAACCAGGTAGGGTTAGCAAGTTTTTACTCAGATGCTCCCTATAATACGTGGAATGGATTTAGGCTATTAGCTATAGATGGAAGCACGGCAGTATTACCCAAACATAAAAGTATTTCGGAGCAATTTGGGATTACCAATTTTGGACCTTATGCAGATAGCCCACGCTCCATAGCAAGGATATCCGTTCTTTATGATGTACTTAATCTTACGGTATTGGATGGACAAATAGATAGTTATTATACCGGTGAAAGGGAACTTGCCCGCAAACATCTTAGCGCAGTAGATAAGAGCCAGGATCTGATTTTATTTGACAGGGGATACCCAAGCCTTGCATTGATGTTTGAGCTACAGACCAGAGGCATTCAATATCTGATCCGAATGCGTGAAGACTGGTGGGTAGGTGTAAGAAAGATGCTGGCAAATAATGAAACAGATAAAGTAATAACATTTACCTTATCTAAGAACGACGAAGCCCTATTGAAGCAATATAACACTACCGATAATAAGATAAAGTGTCGTTTAGTGTCAATACAACTTCCTGATGGTGGTACAGAAGTATTATGTACCTCTGTCTTAAGTAATGAAACGCTTCCCCATCAATGCTTTGCAGCGCTTTATCACCACCGTTGGAATATAGAAGAAGGGTATAAATTATTTAAGAGCAGAATACAACTGGAGGCATTTTCAGGCAAGACGGCTATAGCGGTTAAACAGGATTTTTTCGCGAAAATATTTTTAATGACAACAACAGCCGTATTGGCTTTTCCGGTGGAAAAAAAGATAAGACAAGAGTGTGACAACAGCAGCCGGAAACATCCATTCAAAATAAACAGAACTAATGCGCTTTCTATGACCAAAGAGTTAACGCCTGGTATTTTTATCCATAAGCTTTGGACGCAGGCACTTGAGGCTTTTGATAAAATAATTAAAGCCACGATTGAAATTGTAAGACCAAACAGAAAATTCACCAGGAAAAAAATAAAAAAGAAACCACCTTCTATGAATTACAAACAATTGTAACCTTAAGTCAACGACATTGAATAGTGAATAGTCAATAAAGAAACATGAAAGACAAACCTTAAGCCCTAAATCTCAATCTAAATGCCGGGTTTAGGCTGATTTTGCTTTACCAGATCTGCTACAATTTTATCAATAGGCAATGTAACTGCTTCACTTGAAAAATCATCCCAATTTATCATTCTGAAAGTTTCTGTTTCACCTCTCTGGTTATACACTTCCATTTCGCGTTCATCAAAATCAAATGGTTTGTCTCTGAGCGGCGATTGTATAGGCTCGAGCGCTTTTACTAAATAATATATGGCTATGATTTGTTGATCTGGTCTGAAAGCTGACATCTGGAAAAAATCAGTTGTATACAAATGATCCGTTACTTCTACATTCAGATTCATTTCTTCCATAAACTCCCGCTTAAGGCAATCTCTTGTGCCTTCGCCAAACTCAAGACCACCACCAGGAAATTTTGTATAATAGCTGCCCCGGATAAATTCATCACTGACTAATACGCGCTTTTCGCTGTCAATTAAAAGTCCGTATACTCTTATAGTAAACATATAGTGAATTGTGAATGGTCAATAGTGATTTTCTTATTAGAATGAGTTATCTTAATAAACCCTAAACCTTACACCTTAAACCCTTCTCCATCGTCAAAACCATTTCTTCTTCATAAAATATCCGCCCATAACAATAGATACTGTTAATGCCAATATAATAGGAATATAAAATGCATGTGGCCTGGTTTGATAAGGTATAGGCACATTCATACCGTATATACTGGCGATCAGCACGGGGAATTGCAGAATAATAGTGATGGATGTTAACCGTTTCAACACCATGTTCTGATTATTGGAGATAATACTTGCAAAAGCATCCAAAGTGCTGCTGAGAATATTGGTATAAATATTAGCCATTTCAAGCGCCTGCGACATATCTACAACAAGGTCATTCAGCTCTTCTTTTTCTTCTTCATTCAGGCTCAAAAAATTTGTTCGTACCAGCTTCATCATCAGCATTTCGTTAGAGCGTAATGCCGTAACAAAGTATACCAGGCTTTTTTGTATACGCATCAGTTCCAGTAACTCTTCGTTCCTGTTTGAAGCATATAGTTTTTGTTCCAGTATATTGCGGCGATGATTGATTTCTTTAAGATATTCCATGAATGCCTGCGTAATCTTTTCAAAAATTTTCAATACCATCATGCTCTTTTTATCTGCATGCCTGTTTTGAAAAGTATTCAGGAATTTTTTTATGGCTCCGTTCTCAAATGAGTTCACTGTTACAATCTGGTTGTGCGTAAGAATGATACAGATAGGAATTGTAATATAAAAAGCATCGCTTTCGTTAAACGAATTGTTCTCGGTAGGTGTTTTAATTACAATCAGCTTTACATTATCTTCCAGCTCAAACCTTGACCGCTCATCAATATCCAGAGAATCCTGCAAAAACTCAAGAGGAATTTCGAGGGTTTCTGCTACTTCGGCAAATTCTTCATGTTTTAATGGAGGTAGAATATTAACCCACGTCTCATTATCTGCCTTCTCAATAGCAGTGGTAACTCCATTAATATTTTTGAAATATTGAATCATCGCGGCGAAGGTAGGTTGAGAAACGGAACTTTAAAATCATTTCAGGTTAATTTCCCCTTTAAATACAAAGTCAGCAGGGCCGCAAAGCCATATATTGGTAAACGTTTTTCTTTCCGCGGCATTAAATTCAACGGTAAGATTACCGCCTAACGTTTGTACGTCTACTTCATTAAAGCTATCGTCATTATGTGCCGAAACCAATGCCGCGGCGGTAACACCTGTGCCACAACTCAACGTTTCATCTTCCACTCCTCTTTCGTACGTACGTACAAAAATGGTATGATCATCTATCTCTTCTACAAAATTCACGTTTATTCCGTCTTTATTAAAGGCTTTGCTATAGCGTATCTTACTGCCTTCCAGTTTCACATTCACCGCTTTTATATCAGGCACATATTTTATGTAATGAGGTGAACCTGTATTAAGAATATAGTGATCACCGTTATCTTCAACAGACAAAACATCTGTCATCCGAAGCCGCACTTTTCTGCTGGTTTCTATTTCAGCTTCATGTGGCCCGTCTGATGCTATAAAACTGTAAGCGTTTCTTTTAATGTCCATATCATACGCAAAACGCACCAGGCATCTGCCTCCATTACCGCACATACTTCCTTCTTTACCATCAGCATTATAATACATCATCTCAAAATCGTAATCTTCGTGCTGGTTCAGCATCATTAAACCATCCGCGCCAATACCGAATTTTCTGTTGCACAAAAAATTAACCTGCTCTGTAGTGAGTCCATTGTATTTTTTGTCGCGGTTATCCAATATAACAAAGTCGTTGCCGGTTCCCTGGTATTTGTAAAAAATAATGTTCATCCAATTGTTATTTTACGGGCGCAAAGGTATTGCTTTATTGATTGAGGAGGTTATTTTCATATGTACGTTATATTTTATGAAGGTGTTGAAGCGAGGATTTCCAATGTTTTCTGTATCAGTTGCTCTATTGCTTTACTGCCATCTTTACTAAAGGTTTTGTTTACCCTGTTGGCTACAATTGCGCTGAGGCTTAGGCATTGATGTGTTAAAAGCTTCCCCAATCCATAAATACCGGCTGTTTCCATTTCAAAATTACAAATGCGGTGCGCGCCAAAATTAAATGTCGTAAGCTGGTCAATAAAACCCGGGTGAGCCAGCCCAAGCCGGAGTACTCTGCCTTGTGGACCGTAAAAACCAGGGCATGTAATAGTAATTCCCTGGTGAAAATCTTTTACAAAATGTTTTAGCAGGCTTACACTCGCGCTGCTAATATAGGGAAGTGCAATGGTATTCTGCAATTGTGTATGTGTTATAAAAGCGTGCAACAATTGTTTCTCTTCTTCATTATTATCGTGGCGGTAGAAATTAAGCAGGTTATCAATACCTATGCTGTGGGCGCTTGCTACAAAACTATCCACAGCAATATCAGCCTGTAAAGCGCCGGAAGTACCAACACGTATGATCTGCAAAGTAGTCAACTCATTTTTTACTGTTCGTGTTTGCAGGTCAATATTTACGAGGGCATCAAGTTCATTCAAAACGATGTCAATATTATCGGTTCCAATGCCGGTTGATATAACCGAAATGCGCTTTTGACGCAGCCATCCGGTATGTGTAACAAATTCGCGGTGCTGTTGTTTGCATTCAATGTTATCAAAATATTTACTTACTTCTCCCACACGATCAGGATCGCCAACAGTAATAATTGTTGCTGCAAGTTCTTCGGGTAAAAGATTGAGGTGATAAACGGCACCCCTGTTATTAATAATTAATTCCGATTCGGCAATATGTTGCATGCAGGAGGAGTTTTATAAATGGTTTAAAGTGCTGGTATATTTGTATTTTTCTATTAAATTCAATTGGTATAGATGGTATTAGTTCATAAAAATATCCTATTTTCGCAACCCAATAAAATGGTCCTGTGGCCGAGTGGCTAGGCAGAGCTCTGCAAAAGCTCGTACAGCGGTTCGAATCCGCTCGGGACCTCTTCTTCAAGGATTACTACCAGGTAGTCCTTTTTTATTTTACTTATCTTCGCAACAGAATTTGATTATACTTGCTCGCTTAACAATGCCATTTTCCGCTCAAAGAAACTTTACTGTACTTTATAGTTTACCCATCATCAAATTTTATTATTGTCTTTGTACCGAAAGATACTGCGCATAGATATTGCTTTCAACCATGCATAATAACAGAACAAACCCAATTGCTATTTTCATACACTTTAAACCTGTACGAATAAAGAACAGTAGGTGTAACAAAACCGAACATTCCAACATGTTCTGCAAATGTCAAACTATTGGTTATGATACATTTAGGTGATTGGCATATTATTGTAATCAACATATAAAAGTAATGGAGGCATGTTTAAAAATTATCTGAAGGTGGCGTTACGCGTTTTTGAAAGGAATAAACTGATCACCTTTATTAATGTTTTCGGATTAGGCTTATCCATGACCGTCGGGATGATGGTAATGATAAGATTGCAACATGATTTTAGTTACGACGATTTTCACCCTCAGCCAGAAAAGTTGTATAGAATTGTGAGCAACTATCATAAAAAATCAGGCGAAACCTGGAAGATGGCCACAACACCACTCCCACTTTATAAACAAATTGCAGATAATTTTAAGGATGTGCAGTCAGTTGTGAATGTATACCCTGCATTTAGCGGTAAAATAAAAGTTGACGGGAAGGAACTGTATTTAAATGGGGCATTTACACAACCATCGTTCTTCGAAGTATTTGGCTTTTCTCTCTTAAGCGGTAATGTAAATACTGCACTTAAAGAACCCAATTCTGTTGTTATTTCAAAAGCAGCCGCTGATAAATACTTTGGTAACGAGGAAGCCGTGGGTAAACTGCTTACCATGGAAACAGGAGAGCAGTTTGTAATTACGGGTGTTATGAAAGCGCCACCATCAAAAACGCATTTCAATTATGATGCATTTGCATCCTGGAGCAGTGTGCAGCAAATGGAAACCCGGAAAAGTCTGAAGGCGGCATCTGCTGATTGGTTTGCATTTAATAGCTGTTATACTTTCGTCAGGGTTACCAATACGGATAAGAGAAGCAGCATTAATGCGCAGCTTGTGGGATTGACTAATACACTTAATAAGGATAATACGGAGGGTACGGCTTCTTTCGAAATGCAATCCTTTAATAAGATCAATCCTTCAGCTATTGATATGAATAATGAAATGAATGAGGTAAGCCCCTGGGGCAAAATTCTGGCTGAAGTAATTATCTCATTGATCATTTTGCTGGCAGCCTGTTTTAATTATACCAATCTTACAGTAGCAAGAGCGTTAAGCAGAGCGAAGGAAGTAGGCGTTCGTAAAATATCCGGCGCAAACCGGTTGCATGTTTTTCTTCAATACATTATAGAAGCATTACTGCTGGCATTTTTAGCGCTTAGTTTTTCATGGGTTGTACTATCATTTATTGTGCGGTTCGCACCTTTTAATGATGGCTACGAATTTATTCCTTCGGACTTCCACTACAATCTTCCTTTTTTAGCCTATACTATTGCTTTTGGGTTTTTTGCCGGTTTTATTGCGGGTATATCACCCGCCTGGATGTTATCTTCCTTCACGCCACTCCGCGTAATGAAAAACCTTACCACTGCTAAAATAATGGGGAAGGTGAGTCTTCAAAAAACATTAATCGTTTTTCAATACAGCCTTTCACTTTTCATCATCATATTTCTGTTAACTTTTTACAGGCAGTTTTCTTTTATGGGAAACACGGAGCGTGGTTTTGCCAAAGACAATATTATGATTGTTCCACTAAACGGGTTAAAAATTGACCTCGCTGTTCATGAAATCAGTAAAATTACAGGTGTCCGCTCAATTGGTGGCATGTCTGCTGAAATATCCAAACGTTTTAGCGGAATGAGTATGCCGGTTTGGATAACAGATCCGCAACAGGCTTTAAAGCTGCAATATTATTATACTGATCCGGCTTTAATTTCTACCCTGCAATTAAAAATACTTGCCGGAAATAATGTAACAGGAGTGGCAACACAGCCAATGGAAAACATACTTATTAACGAACGGGCGGCAGTTGGTTTAGGGTTCACGCATTATGCCGATGCCATTGGGCAAATAGTAAAGATTAATGACACAACACGACTAAGAATACAGGGGGTGATAAAAAATTTTATTTATGAAAACCCTGGGTTACCCGTATCTCCACTGGCGTTGCGCATGTCGCCCGGGGAATGTAATTTTTTATATGTGAATGCCGCCGAAAGCGTTGATAAAAAAGCCATCACAGAAAAAGTAATTGCAACATTGCAGCCGTCACTCCATGGGATAAAAATTGCACCGACCTGGCTGGATGAAGATTTGAAGCGTGCCAATGACCAAACAGCCACTATTTCCCTGCTCGGTTATCTTGCATTTATGGCAACCGCTATAGCTTCCCTTGGCTTGCTTGGATTGGTAATTTATACGGTACAGGTAAAACGTAAAGAGATCAGCATCCGTAAAATTATTGGTGCTACAGAGCGCCAGTTAGTAAATATGTTATCAGGCGGTTTTATAAAACTGCTTTTTATATCAGGCATTATAGCTGTACCTATAGGCTATACAGCAAGTGCACTTTTTCTGCAAAACTTTGTAATTAGAACGAGTAACAGTGTAGGATGGTCGCTCTTGTGTTTTGGGCTATTATTGAGTATAGGGTTAGTTACTATTATTTCGCAAACGCTTAAGGCCGCAACAGAAAACCCGGTAAAAGAATTACATGCCGAGTAATGATATGAAAAAAGCCAATCATTTTTCATAGTGCTAACAATTATAAATTCAATTATATGTCTTCAAATACCAGCCCTCATACATGGTCTTTCAAAGGTAAAGCCATCTATCAAACAGGTAATTTCATGGTGCGTGATGCGCCGGAGATGCTGGATTGAATGAAGTAAGGAATTTCTCTATTCATGACATTTTCTCCAGGCATCTTTTGAAAATTTGGAAAGTGAATTTTCTTCAAATGATTTTGGATAAGTTGTCGCTCGTATCTACAAGGGGATGGTTATCTCCATACGAAATCCATTACCTGGAGAAGAGGTAATCAAACTTTCACCATTAAAAAGACTAACTCTGTCTTTGATATTTCTTAGCCCTATACCCGTAAGCTTAAGGGTAGTATCCATTCCGATACCATTGTCATATATTACCATTCTGAATATACCGTCCTCTGTTGTTAATATAATTTTCACTATGCTCGCCTTAGCATATTTTACAATATTGCTGCATTGCTCCTGTGCAATGCGATAGATGTTTATTTTCCGGTCATCAGACAATAATTCACCACTAAAGCCTTTGAATGACACATCAGTCTTTATGCCTGATGGATTAAGCATTTCGTGCATCAGTTTTTGCAGCAAATCAACTAATGTCTCCGTTTGCAAGTTGGGCGCTACAAACACATGTGCTATTTTCCGGTTTTCTTCAATGGCTTGTTTTATATGTGTTATGGCAGAATTAATAAGGTCGTCCGACTTTTCCGGGTTACCCTTTACCATTGAAAGTACCAGGTTGCTCACAACTAAAATCTGGTTCACATTGTCATGTAATTCATAACCAATTGCTGTTCTTTCTTTTTCCTGTGCCTGTAGCATAGCAATAGTAATCTTTTTTTGTTCTTCCATTTTGCTTTTTAGTCTTTCCTGTTCCAACCGTTGCAACTCCGCTTCCGCTTCTTTTCTCTTTGTAATATCACGAGATAAACATGCCGTGCCGATCACCACTTGCTTTTCATAAATAGGATAAAATGAAATCTCTGACCAGGTTTCCGCAGGATGTATATTGTGTTCAACAATGGTGAATGTTTCTCCGGCGAATGCCCGTACATAATGTTGGCGGTAACGATCAGATTCTTCTTTGCCAAAAGATGTTGCCAGAATATTACAACCTGCAACAGGTGCGGTGCCGCACACTTGCTTCACAACTTCGTTAAAAGCATCATTGGAAGTGATCAGGTTAAAATTCAGGTCAATACTCCAGAGTAAATCTTTCGTATTGTTGATCAACGCGTGAAGATTGTTATGATCAAATTCTTTTTGTTGTTCGGCAATTTTCTTATCCGTGATGTTACGCAATGTTATACAAATGCCGTTAACTAGTTTCTCCTTCCATACTGGATTATAGCAAAAATTTACCCAAACAGGCGTGCCATCTTTCAACTGGTAAAGTAAATCATAAACGACCGTTTCTCCTGCGTATACCCGCTGGATAATATTGTTAAAAAAAACTTTTCTTTCGGGCGCCACGTATTCGAATATAGATTTACCAATTTCTAATGGAATCGCAATATTAAATGAAGCTTGTTCTGCAGCGCGGTCGTTGAAAGCTTTTATCAAAGCTTCGTTGTCCAGAAGAATAAAACCTTCTGAAGCATTATTAAATATAGCCTTAAGGTTTTCTTCTGACTGAATGATCTTTTGCTCACTTTTTTTTCTTTCAGTAATGTTTCTGAAAAAAATGGAAAGCCCTTCCTGCGAAGGATATATATGATTTTCGAGCCACACATCAAAGGGCGCATAGAATTCCTCCAGATGAATATACTGTTGTGACCGCATAGCATTATGATAAGCTAAAAAAAATGGCTTTCCTATTCCGTCCGGAAACTCTTGCCATATATTTTTGCCCATCAAAGACGATGGCGTACGGTTCATAATCTCTCCCGCCTCTTTATTCACGTATGTGTAACACCAATCCTTATCAAGTGCCACAAATCCATCGGACACTCTCTCCATAATGGTCCGGTAATTTTCTTCGCTTTTTTTCAACCGCTCTGCAGCTAATGTTTTTTCTTTTTCCACCTGCCGCTGCTGAAGGGCTTTATTAATAGCAGCCGGAAGTCGCGTCATCCTGTCTTTCAGTATATAATCATCCGCTCCCTGTTTAATAATACTGGCGGCAAATTCTTCAGAAACCGTACCCGTTACCATAATAAATGGAATACCTGGAAATTTTTCTCTCGCCATTTCAAGAGCAAGCACAGAATTAAATTGTGGTAGAGAATGATCAGAGATAATAAGGTCTGGTAAAAATTCATCTAACCCCAGCAGAAATTGTTTTTTATTAAGTACATGTCTGCAGTCAAAAAGGATTTTTTCCTTCTTTAACAACCGCTGAATTATTTCGGCATCCAGTGGATTATCTTCCAGCAATAATATGCGTAAAGGCTTTTGCATTATCTACCGTCGGGAGCCTGGTTTAGTAATAGCCAATAGAAGCCAAGACTTTTAATAGCCGTGGCAAATCCTTCAAAATTTACCGGCTTAACAATATAACTGTTCGCACCAAGGTTGTAGCAGGTTGTAATATCCGGGCTTTCTTTAGAAGAAGTGAGCATAACTACCGGCAAGCTCCGGGTGCGTGTATCTCCCTTAATTTTTTGTAATACTTGTATGCCATTTATTTTAGGCATTTGAATATCAAGCAAAACTACTTTTGGAGGGTTGTTCAGATTTTCCACAGCAAAAATAAAATCCAATGCTTCTTTGCCATTTTTAAGATGAACAATGTGGTTTGCCATATTATGCTTTTTCAGTTCACGCCTCGTTAGTTCCGCATCCTCCATATTATCATCAATCAGTAAAACTTCTACGCAATGGTTTGTCATTTTATACTGTTTAGAGTGGTAATGAAAAATAAAACACAGCACCTTCATTTTCTCTCCCTTCGGCCCATACTTTTCCTTCGTGCCTCGAAACAATTTTATCCACCAGTGCCAATCCAACGCCCGTGCCTTCAAATTCATGCTGATCATGCAGTCGCTGAAATACTTTAAAAAGCTTGTCTTTATAAGCCTCATCAAAGCCTACTCCATTATCTTTTACAAAAAATACGATATACATTTCTTCTTTCCGGTAACCTATTTCTATAACAGGTTGCTGCCTTGTACTGCTATACTTTGCAGCATTAGATAAAAGGTTTACCCATACCTGCCTGAATGTATTTAGATCTGCATACACTTCGGGCAAACTGTGTAATAGCCACTGAATAGAACCATACTTTTCCTGTTCCTGTAATACCTGTTGCTGTACTTCTTTTACGAGCTCGTCTGTATCAATGATTGTTTTTGCCAATGGCTGTTTACCTGATCTTGAAAAGGCCAACAGGTCGTCAATAAGCCTTGCCATCTTCAGTGTATTGTTTTTAATAATGCCGGTAATTCGTTTGGCTTCTTCGTCTAATTTATTTCCGTAGTCTTCTTCCAGTATAGCAGAGAAGCCTATAATACTTCGAAGTGGTGATCGCAGATCGTGTGAAACGGAATAGGAGAAGGCCTCCAGTTCCTGGTTACTCTTTTTTAACTGTTCTGTTCGCAATTCAATCGTCTTTTCGAGGTTAACATTGAGTTGCAAAACATCATGCTGTGCTTTTTTTAGCGCTGTTATGTCAATAGTTACGGTCATAATTGCGTAAACTGCATTTTTTTCATCCAGTAAAGGAATATAGCGTGATATAACATCATACTCGCCAACCTTTGATTCCCTGGTCATCGTTTCACCACAAAAAGTTTTGGCAAAAACAGGAGCTACAACATCAAAAAATTCTTTGGGCAATACGTCTGCAGCTGTATTACCTAATAATCTATCTTTTGAGTAGCCCAGTTTTTCAAGCATATCACCCTCAATTAATAAATAGCGGTAATCTGCATCCAGCAAACAAATAACTGAACCCGGTATACTGGATGCGATGGTCTTGTATATTTTCTCGCTGCGGATTAATTTTTCAGCCGCCGACTTTCGATCGGTTATGTCTCTAAAATTGGTAACGATTGCCTTCACGGCTTCTGCGTGCAGCAGGTTAGTAACTATCCCTTCCAGCCACACATAATTTCCATCTGCATGAAGGAAGCGTGCTTCAAAAGGAATTGGAAGACCAGGATTGGATAAGATATTGGTCAGTACGTTTTTCATTCGCAGGGCATCCTCAGGATGCGTGCGATCAATCGTATTTTCTGTTGAGATTTGACCCATTATTTTTATTGCCGCCGGGCTTCGATATATACTATTGGAAGCTGCATCTGTTAGTGAAATACCTTCTGCACTGTTTTCAATGAGCGAACGAAAACGCATTTCACTTGCAATAAGTTTTTCTTCTGCCTGCTTCTTATCCGTTATATCACGCACTATTTTTGACGCTCCGGTAATGCTGCCATTTGCGTCTTTTACAGGAGAGATGGTAAGGGCCACATGTAAAGATTCGCCATTTTTCTTTAACCTTCTTGTTTCGTAATGTTCAACATTTTCTCCCTGCGAAATCTTTTTAATAATATTGGTTTCTTCGTGCTGGAGCTCAACGGGTATTATTAAGGATATATGTTTGCCAATAATTTCTTCCGCTGTATAACCAAAAATTTTTTCTGCTCCTTTATTCCAACTGGTAATTATTCCATCAAGCGTTTTGCTGATGATTCCATCATCAGAAGAATTTACGATGGACGCCATCAAAGATTGCTGTTCTCCCAGCTTCTTGGATTCTGTAATATTCTTATAAAAAATGGTCAAGCCATCAGCAGACGGATATGCCTTGACGGAGAACCATGTATTCATTGGGGCATAATAAGCTTCCGTTTCTGTAACCTTGCCCGTATCCCTGGCTTCATGGTATTTGCTCCAGAAAACAGTATCTCTTATTTCGGGGTGCACTTCCCAAATAGGTTTTCCAAGTGTTCCTTTCTTCCCCAAAGGATGAGCTGCCAGAGCGGCGTCATTTAAGAAAGTATAACACCAGTTATTATCCACTGACATCACTCCATCGCTGATACGGTTCAGCACAATTTCCAACTCCTGTTCTTTTTGCTTTGTGCGGATCCGCTGTCGCGAAAGACTAAATATGGTATATGCCAGTAAGATTCCGGCAAGAAGCGAAAACGCGATCATCCATGCATTCACTTTTTTTATTTCATTGCGCAATAAAGTGCTACGGTAGCCAATTAAATAGTTCGTACGCTGAATGCCTTTATCTAATAAGGCATTGATGTGATGGAAAGCATTGATACGGGCAATGGAACGGTTATGGATAATCGAATCTGGTAAATTGCTCTTTGTAAGCCAGCCAATTTCCGCCTTAACAAGTATAGATAGTTGTTCCGCAATTTTTATATTAACGGAGTCTTTTACTGTTTCATTTAATTGCACCACCTGGCTGGTGATAGAATTGCTATCCGTGAAAAACAATGATCCTAGTTTTTGAAAGTTTATTGCAGTTACCAATTCCTGGTTGAGTATGGCAGCATTATTTACCTGCTTTGAAATTGTCTGGAACTGATTAAGTACTTTGTAGTGTCTTTCTACAAGTTCAGTATAACCAGTTAGTTGTTTATAAGCTGTATTGTAAAACAACAAAGTAAGGCAAAGCAGGATAAGCGCAACAATCTGAAAAATTACATTCCTACGCATACGTCATATGTCCTAAAATAATTAATGAGAATCATCTAAATAGCCGAACTGGTTAAAATCCGTAATAGCATTTTCTGGAGGTGTTTAGGGGGTACGTATACTTTGAAAATATTTTACAAAAGTTACAGGTTATATTTCGTTGATGCAAAGATTTTTTTATAATCCATAGAAACACTTAGGCAATTTTATTCATCCATTTAATTTAAGCGGCGCAAATAATGCGTCACCTGCTTATTGAACATTTGTACAAACCGCACGCCTAATTTTCAGGGTTTTCCCTGATTGAAAATTTTTCCCCGACAATTACTTAATTTCCTCAAGCCAATTACTTTTTTGCCTCATTATTTATTGTCCTCATAAATAGAATAGAATTGGTTCGAAACGATTCTCACAGCAAAGCCTACACGAATTTTTAATTGACAGCCGTTTTAGGTTGAATCATTTCAAATCGGCAATGTGAATTTATTAATGTATTTGCTATTGTTGTGCTTTCTGTTTTTCTAAACCAACACGGTTCGCCTCAATCAAAAGCAGTTGATGCAGCTAATTGCAAAACAGGCCACTAAATTTCAGATTGCAGATGCGTTGTTGGTTAGGGCATAGTATTTGAAATCACTGGTTAGATTGCTTCTATATAAAATAATTAACCTTATGCCTAAGTCAGTCATCTTCAAATTTGATGCGTTTAAGCTATCTTATCTTTTGGAAAGGCAGTATGCAGAAAAACAAAAATATGAACAGGCTGCTACTCTTTTATCACATGGCACGCTTAAGCAACTAATATTAGCGCTGGCGAAGGAAAACGATTCATTTGCAACAGCCCTTACTGATGCGATAAAAGTTTTAAGGCTAATGCATCCGGTATTCAATAAGAGTTTAAAAACAATTAAAGAACAGCCTTTAAAGGAAATCACCGAAGATGAAATCATTGTGCATTGCTGCGCATCTGAAAAGCAAGTCATCAATGCTTATCGGGATGTGCTGAATGAACCATTGCTTCCGGCAATATTAAGGGCATTGCTCAGACAGCAACTCAATAGTACGATGTATGCTTTTGTTCAATTAAAACTTATCAAAAATTATGAAGATTCTTTTAACGGTACAAAATTTCTAACAAGAGTTAGTTTGATATGAAAGATTTATTCGATAAAAGGTTGCTTGAAAAGATAGGGAAGAAGATTTTGAAGAAAAAACAAACAGTAGCTGTTGCCGAAAGTGTAACATCAGGCTTGCTGCAGTTTGCATTTTCCAATATTCCTGATGCTGCTAAATTTTTACAGGGCGGGATAACTGCTTTCAACCTTGGGCAAAAGTTTAAGCATCTAACAGTAGAACCCATCCATGCGGCGGCCTTTAATTGTGTGTCGGCAAAAGTAGCTGAAGAAATGACGCTTAACGTAGGTAATATGTTTGCCAGCGATTGGAGTATTGGCATCACTGGTTATGCAAGCGCTGTGCCTGAAGGTAACAATGAGGTCCTTGCATATTTTGCTATTGCGTACAAGGGTATAATTAAATCTAAGGGTCGTTTGAAGGGCGTTAAAACCGATCCTGTTATGGTACAGTTTCATTAT
>JBGALP010000347.1:0-4283 GCA_044223805.1 Agriterribacter sp. | reverse complement strand
ATCTTTTTATGGCAAACATTGGCGGTTATTTTTACCAAATTAAATAATGAAAATGATAACTAAATTGAAAAAAAGAGGCTCAATCGTTTGCGCAAAATAAAGAATCCAGTTTGTGATCGAAAGCAATAAAAAAGCGAAAGATCAAAAAATGATCTTTCGCCTATACTAATATGTTATTATGCTATTATTTCAAATATTTGGTTACTTCCTCACTCATTGGGTTTACCTTGCTTGGAAATACAGCAACCAGTTTACCTTGCTCGTCTACCAGGAACTTTGTAAAATTCCATTTTATAGGATCTTTCACTCCCATTGCAGCAGCTTCGTCACTCAGGTATTTAAATAATGGATCAATATCATCTCCCCTCACAGAAATTTTTGCAGACATTGGAAATGTAACGCCGTAATTTTTTGTACAGAACTCTTTTATTTCGGTATTTGTACCAGGTTCCTGTGCATTAAAATTATTAGCTGGAAATCCGATGATAACAAGTTTATCTTTATATTTTTCATACAATGCTTCCAGGTCTTTGTACTGCGGCGTATAACCACACTTAGAAGCAGTATTTACGATAAGCATTTTTTTGCCTTTATATTTTCCCAGATTGATGGAACCGCCTTCAAGCCCTTCCACTTTAAAATCATAAATAGAAGTAATAAGAGATAATGTAACTGCCAGAAATAATAAACGTATCATAACAATTGTTTTTTTATTGAATACAAATTTGATGCAAAAAATACAGATTTCGGTTATTGTTTTTCATAACACCCTAAGTCTGGTTCAGCGCCTCTTTCTTTTCCGTCAAGATCATAATTTATAGCATTAGCTAACCCCGCATTAATAGCCGCAGATGGTTTTTTTGTAATATGAAAATCAAAAACGCGCCTGGTGGTGTTTACACTGTCAAAAGCAGGGTCTTGGTTTGCAATGCTATTATTTGCCGTTATAAAAGAAGATAAAGTTGTAGCCTTATATAATGTATGATCAAGTATAACATCAAAAGCAGCATTTCCTTTTTTATCTGCTTCTATTTCATTTTCCACATCGCCATCATCTCCCCACAAAATACAGTTACTGAATACGGCATTCAGCGCATAAGCGTTGCCGGCATCATTATAATTATTCAGGCTTGCCACGGGCATCTTATGCTCAACGTATAAGCTGCCGTAACTGGCTATAGTGCAGTAAATAAAATTATATGTGCCGCCTTGTGCTATTGAAATGTTTGATCCGCAGTTGCTTACCAAACAATTTACAGCGTTTATGCTTGATGCCGCACCAATAATACCTGCATCATAAATATTGTCAATAACGCACTGGTTTAACTGAACTTTGGGTAAAGCATTCGATGGTGGCGCTACAGCTATAATTCCCTGGTAAGCATTTTTCACAACACCATACGTAATAACATTGCTTTTGCTCTTTTCACTGAAATAAATTCCCGGCCAAGATGCAGGCAGATCGCGGTAGTCTTCATCCAGCCTGTCGCCCTGAAAAGTTACACTATCTTTCTTTGTTCCATTTACCACAAGGGTTCCATCAACCAAAAAAGGCGCATTGGCATGCATGTGTATACGGCAACCTTTCTCAATAGTAAGTTGTACTCCTTCACCCACCAATATTCCTCCTGATATTACATACGGAAGATCATTTAACCAGGTTGTATTCTCATTAATAAGCCGGCTTCTTATAAAATGCGCATTCTGTCCATAGGCTTCCAACTGTACATACTTTTGGTTACCGTTGTAACTTACCTGTATACTATCCTGCACTATAAAAGGCAGATTAGCTGCAGAAGGATTTATAGTAACAGATACAAATATATATATACTGTCGCCTGCACTGAGCTCAATATTGTTTACTTCCTTTAAAGGCATACCATCTATGTTTATATTATACATAGAATTGCTGCCTCCCATTAACTTTATTTTATCAAGCCTGATTTTTTGCGTGTTATCGTTAACAATAGTAAAGTATTGTGTAACCGATCCTACTGAAGTAAACACCGTATCAAAACGAAGTGTATCTGCGGTGAGAATCAGTGAGGCGTCTTTGTCTGTAGTAAAAGAATCTTTTCTGCAGGCAAAAAAAACAATCCCTACCGATAACAATAATATATACCTAATGCTTTTTGTCATTTATAATAATAGGTTAAGAGGCATCTGCATAAGCCAACGTGGCTATATATAATGTAAGTCCGGGTATATCTTCCATCAAAGCATTACCGCAGGCTTCGATGGTAGCGCCCGTTGTAATTACATCATCTACCAACATCACATTTTTATACGCCACTTTGTTATGATCTCCAATAAATACACCCTCCACGTTCTGCCATCGTTCCATACGTGTTTTATCATGGTATAACACAGGTATCTGCATTACATCTGCTATTCCTTCGCAAAGCAAGGCAGCCTGGTTATACCCCCTTCTTCTTTCTTTATCTGCAAAAAGAGGTAATGGAACCAGCGCTTCAACAGGTTTAAATCTTGGTGAGGATATAAGTGATGCCCCCATCAATTTTCCTAAAAACAATCCTATTTCTTTATTGCCTTTATACTTAAACTGGTGAATTAATTGTTGTATCAATGAGCCCTTTGAAAAATAATATTGTGATGCTGCAGCACTACAGGATAGTCTGCCCCATAATGTTTTTTCAACAGGGTTATCAGCTAAATGTGCAAAGTCGGTTTCGTGCAGATTCTCATAACATTTCAGGCAAAGCAGGTGATCTCCGGTAATTAAATCACTGCCGCAACCATTGCACAGGTGCGGAAACATAATATGCGAAAAGCTATTGAGAATAGTTTTGATCAAATTAAAAAAGGTATTTGTACAACTCATCAACCCGGCTCAAGGTTATAAGTTCAATATTATAATGTTGCTTGTTCAATCCTTTTTGGTTGTATTTACTGAGAATGATTTTTTCAAATCCCAGTTTTTCCGCTTCAGCAATACGTTGTTCAATGCGATTCACAGCGCGTATTTCTCCACTTAAACCTACTTCACCTGCAAAAGCAATATGTTGCGAAAGAGACAGATCTTCATAAGAGCTTAATAAGGCACTTACCATCGCCAGGTCAACGGATGGGTCTTCTACTTTTAAACCTCCGGCTATATTTACAAACACATCCTTCATTCCAAAATGAAAGCCACCTCGTTTTTCCAGCACCGCCAGCAATAACTGCAGCCTGCGCAAATCGAAACCACTACTGGTTCTTTGAGGCGTTCCATAAACAGATTGTGTAACCAACGCCTGTACTTCTACCAGCAGCGGACGCTGCCCTTCAAGGGTAGCAGCAATAGCTATTCCACTCAATTGTTCCTCTTTTTGGGTAATCAGTATTTCAGAAGGGTTAGAAACCGGGCGCATGCCGCCCCCTGTCATTTCGTATATGCCCAGTTCTGATGTAGGCCCAAACCTGTTTTTTACTGTGCGCAATATTCTGTACGCATAGTGTTGATCACCCTCAAACTGCAATACAGTATCAACCATATGTTCAAGAATTTTTGGACCTGCTATGTTACCATCTTTAGTGATATGCCCAATTAAAAACACTGGAGTGTTCGTTTCTTTCGCGAAACGTTGAAATTCGGAAGCTGTTTCTCTTATTTGCGAAACACTTCCCGCTGAAGATTCAATAAATGGGGAGTGTAAAGTTTGAATGGAGTCAACTACTACTAATTGCGGTTTTAGTTTTTTTATTTCCTGAAAAATAACCTGAGTAGATGTTTCGGTAAGCAAGTAAAAGTTTTCATTTTGCACATTCAGGCGATCAGCGCGCATTTTTATTTGCTGCTCACTTTCTTCACCACTTATGTATAATGTTACTATGTCTTTAAGCAATAATCCGTTTTGAAGAAACAATGTAGACTTACCAATACCTGGTTCTCCTGCAATCAATACTATACTTCCTGCAACAATACCATTACCTAAAACCCTGTTCAGCTCTGCATCCTGTGTGATTATTCTTTTTTCTTCCGCTGCTGTTACCTCATGCAAAGCAATTACCTTAATATCATTTCCATTATCGTTATATCCTTTCCAACCTTTATTATTCTTAGATGGTTTTTCAATTAATTCTTCAACAAAAGTGTTCCATTGATTACATGATGGACACTTACCCGTCCATTTAGCAGCTTCATATCCGCAATTGCTACAAAAGAAAGCAGTTTTTATTTTGCTCATAGGTTAAAGATACGTGAGGAAATTGTGATTGATGATGAACTACGTTTTGATAAGCGAGAGGTACATTAACATGTTGTTGCAAATTTTGGAATGATC
>JBGALP010000033.1:21580-30251 GCA_044223805.1 Agriterribacter sp. | reverse complement strand
TATGAAACAAACATTTAAGCTGTAAATACCTTCTTTCCTGTAGCATCTTCTGGCTTAGGTATTGTACCTTTGCCCCTTCAAAAAATAACCGTATTGGGCAAAGCACCTTTTGATTGAAGATGGTAACTATTGGCAACATACAACTTCCTGATTTTCCATTATTGCTCGCTCCTATGGAGGATGTGAGTGATCCCCCTTTTCGTGCGGTTTGCAAAGACAAAGGAGCAGACCTGATGTATACGGAATTCATTTCGAGCGAAGGCTTGATACGTGATGCCATTAAAAGCCGTAAGAAACTCGACATATTTGATTACGAGCGACCAATAGGTATACAGATATTTGGGGGAGATGAGGAAAGCCTTGCTATGGCCGCCAGAATTGTTGATGTAACAAATCCTGATTTATTGGATATCAACTTTGGTTGTCCTGTTAAAAAAGTAGCCATGAAAGGAGCGGGTGCAGGTGTGTTAAAAGATATAGACCTGATGGTTCGCTTAACCTCTGCTGTTGTAAAAGCCACCAACCTGCCTGTAACGGTTAAAACACGTTTGGGTTGGGATGATAATACCCTCAATATTGAAGAAGTGGCAGAACGGTTACAGGATGTAGGTATAAAAGCGTTGGCAATTCACGGTCGCACACGCACCCAAATGTATAAAGGTTCTGCAGACTGGACCCTCATTGGTAAAGTAAAAAACAATCCCCGTATACAGATTCCCATTTTTGGTAACGGAGACATAGATTCTCCCGAAAAAGCGCTGGAATATAAAAATCGCTATGGTGTTGATGGCATCATGATTGGAAGGGCGGCCATTGGTTACCCGTGGATATTTAACGAGATCAAACATTATCTCAAAACAGGTGAGCATGCCGCCCCGCCTGATCTGCAGGAAAGGATTGCCGTGTGTAAAAAACATTTGCATAAATCTGTTGAATGGAAAGGCCCTGTGGTGGGCATTCTTGAAATGCGCAGGCACTATGCCAATTATCTGAAAGGATTGCCTAATATAAAAGAATTCAGGCAGCGACTTGTTGTGCTTAACACTACCGGGGAAATTGACGCTGTGCTGGATGAAGTAGCCAATTACTATGCGGGATTCGCTTTTGAAAAAACAGCCATCGAGTTGGTGAACTATCACGAAAAATGCCCCATATAACGAGCTGGTTTTTCCAGGTTCCGTTATTTTCAAATCACAAGTAGGAGCTTCCAGGTTGTTGTAATCAGCAAAAGTTGTTTATATATGCTAACAAATAGACGTTCTATGTTGTAATCTTCAACGTAAATAGAAGCAACAACTGTTATTTTAGAATCCATGTATACGTAGTTTTACCTGTGAATGCCTCCAACCGGTAGTCATCTTCTTAAAACAATATAACCTTAATGTCTTGTTTTTCATTGTTGTACACTTTCTGTTGTTATATACCTGTCCTATGGTAAATGTTTGGTGTTCAACCCATCAGGTAGTTTTCCTATGTTGTAGTTAAATAATGACTAAACAATGATAGCGAGGCCTATTTTTTAGGGAGCAGCACTGTTGTTTCTTTGTGTAACAAATCCAATGATTCCTGATCCGATACTTATGTAAAGACCAAGGTTAGCTTTGAAAGATGTTTAACCAAAATCCAATAATCCCTGATCCAATACCTTAAAAAAACCGAATGTCCCTTGAAAAACCCAGCATATCCAAATCCAATACCAATGTAAGAACAGCAATGTATTTTAACCGTCCAGCTAAATCATTGCACCTTTTGGCGACAGAAAATGGAATACCGATGAGCTAACAACCATCAAACGTAATTCCCTTATGACCTAAAATTACTTTCCATTTTCTGTCCCTTATGTTTATTTGAATTAAGCCTTCATCCTTTATTGTTCATTTATTAGTCCCTATTCTCTATGTTACGTATTTTAATCAAGGATGATTATCTTATTTATCGCAAAGGATTGTCTGCGATCCTTAAAGAGCATTTTCCCGAATCTATCATAACAGAAGCTGGCAACAGCAAAACACTTTTCTCTATACTTGGCGATGAAGCCTGGGATGTAGTTATTGTGGATGTGATGTGGATGGATAATCTTTCTATAAATACACTCAAAAAACTACGACACATGCTTCCTTCAGCGCCACTGGTAGCAATGACATTGTCTTCAAATCTTTTATTTACAACAGCAGTTATGTCGGCGGGCGCTGATATATGTTTGAATAAAAATTGCTCCTTTGCTGAGCTTACTGCTGCTCTCGAAAAAGTAATTATGGCGCACAAACCTGTAGGATTTCATTTTTAAAAAGTATAAATATTTCTGCTCCATTTGTTATTACCATTCCGCTCTCGCATTGGCTGTAATAGAAAAATCTGCAGTGTATAATCCTTCCAGGTATTTATAATAAGCTGTAATGGCTATCATAGCTGCATTGTCTGTACAAAATTCAAAGGCAGGGATATAAGTGTTCCAGCCGTGCTGCTTACCCGCTGCTTCAAATGCCTGGCGCAATCCGCTGTTGGCGGAAACGCCACCAGCCAAACAAATGTTTTTAATACCTGTTTGTACAGCGGCCTTTTTTAATTTGTTTAATAAAATGGATATAATACGGTGCTGAATAGACGCACATATATCTGCAATGTTTTCCTGGATAAATGTTTTTTGCTCTTCTTCCGAAGCCAGGAAAGCTTCTTTGAATACATTGCTGGTTCCGGCATTTTTTATAAAATATAAAATGGCTGTTTTTAAACCGCTGAAGCTGAAATCCAGTCCCTGTATTTGTGGCTCGGGAAAAGCGAAACGATGCGGGTTGCCTGCTTTAGCAAACTTGTCAATGAGCGGACCTCCAGGATAGGGCAGACCTAACAGTTTGGCTGATTTATCAAAAGCTTCGCCGGCTGCATCATCAATGGTTTCACCAATTACTTTCATAATGAGGGGAGATTCGCATAATACAATTTGCGTATGCCCGCCACTAACCGTTAAGCATAAAAATGGGAAAACCGGTTTAGGATCATTAATAAGATTAGCCAATACATGCGCCTGCATATGATGCACAGGAATGATGGGTTTATTTAATGCCAGTGCAAGTGATTTGGCAAACTGTGCGCCTACTAATAAGGAGCCAATTAAACCAGGAGATTGTGTAAACGCAAAGGCATCAACCTGCTCTAATGTAATGCCTGCCTGTTTTACCGCTGTATCTACTACAGGCACTATATTCTGCATATGAGCCCTTGAAGCGAGCTCAGGAATTACGCCGCCGTATTGTTCGTGAATTTTTTGAGTTGCAATGATGTTTGAATGTATACTTCCGTTAATGCAGATGCTTGCAGAAGTTTCATCGCATGAAGATTCAATGGCCAATATGATTATCTTGTCCGAAGATTGTTGCATGCCGCAAAGGTAGGAGATAGCGGTAATTATATTATTGTAGTAACCGCTTAGGGCAACTTAATGCGACAGATAATGTATAGTTTCGATATGCACAGGTACAGGAGCGTCTTTGGCGGTAACGGCTGATGAATCTACTTCATAACAAATAGTTACTTTTTGCCCCGCAGCTAATATTACCTCTTCACTCATTGATGATGGATATAAAATTTTGCGATCATCTGTAACGATACCTAAATAGCTTCGTGAAGAATCTTTAATCAGTTCTATTTTACCTGTTGCTTTATTCCTGCACACAATTTCATCCTTCTCTTTCGAAAAAATAAAAAGAAGAAATGAAGCAATAGCAAGTGAAACTATGTAAACAAATTTTATCATAAGATAAATATTGGATAGTGGTCTATAGTTATCACCTTTTTAACGAAAAAAAGAAAGTTATAGTATACTAAAACACGATGATGCTTTAGTGAGAGGGTTATGGTTTAGAATTTTTTCTACTTTGTTTAGAATTTTTTCTACTTTGATCTTATGGCAACAACCGGATCCATGCGGGAGGCAATAGTGGCAGGAATGATGCCAGCGAGTATGCCAATAATTATGCAAATACTTACAGCTAAGGCAAGTATATTGTAGGATATATATACATTGAAATTGAGCGGACCACTCAATATTTTTGCCATTAAAAAAACCAGTATCAATCCAATTGCTCCACCTATAAAACAAATAAATGCAGACTCTAATAAAAACTCTGAAAGAATAGTTCTCTTTTTGGCACCAATGGCCTTTTTTAAACCAATGATGGGTGTTCTTTCTCTAACCGTAACAAACATAATATTGGCTATACCAAATGCACCCACCACCAGGCTCAATAAGCCTATTAACCAACCTCCGAGTTTTACATTGGAGAATAACTTGGAAATGGCGTCACTAAAATCACTTACCGCGTTAAGTGCAAAGTCATCTTCTTCTGAAGGGCTCAATCTATGAATGGCCCTGATATTTCCACGTAATTCATCTTTAAATGCTTCTGTGGTAACATTTGGCTTGCCCTGAACCATTATATTCGGCTGGGAATATTTTTCTTCGTATACCGTTCTAAAAAAACGATAAGGAAGTATTACACAATCATCAAAGTTCCAGCCACCCACTAACAAACTTTTACCCTGCTTTTTTATGACACCAACAATATTTACTCTTTTGTTTCTCAATGTTGCTGAATTGCCAACAGCATTTTCAGCGGTACCAAACAACTTTACCGCATTCTCATAACCAAGCACGGCACTGGCAGAGCCGTGATCCATATCAGAAAGTGTGAGATAGCGTCCAGCTTGAATTTCAAAAGGTTGAATGGCATTAAATTCTTCCGTTACACCATATACATTCACGTTTTGGATCATGTCTTTTTCATGAATTACATTCTGTCCTCCGGTGCTTAACGTAAATGCTATATTGGCCACTGCATCAGTCTTGGCTTTGATGAGTTTCATTTCATCATATTTAGGCTCTGGTCGTTTTACATATCTCCACCAGGGATAATCACCATTGCCTCCCTGAGAGTAATCCCATTTATCAATATATATAGTATTTGAGCCAAGTGCATTAATGCCATCTTTTATGTTTCTTTCCAAACTGTCAACAGTAGTTAATACACCAATAATGCAGAAGATGCCGATGGTTACTCCAAATAAAGAAAGAAAAGTGCGCAGCTTATTACTTTTTAATTCCTGCCAGGCTAACCTGAAACTGGCAGCCAAAATATGGAGTGTTTTAAGCATACCCCAAATGTAACGACATTTATTAATTTGAGATTTGAAATTTAAACCACTAAGGCACCAAGGCACGGAGTTGCACAAAGGTGTTTGTGGTTTATTGTTATAAAGGGTTCTTCACTATTCACCATTCACTTCACTATTTCTTTTTTGCTTTTGCTGCTGCTTTTTTAGCGGGAGCTTTTTTCGCGGCTGCCTTTGGTTTCTTTTCTTTTTTGGCAAATGCGCCTGGTATGGCAGCTTCAATCATTTGCTTTATTTCATCCAGCGAAATATCTTTAAGATCTTCCGCAGTATATTTTGAGTCGTCTTTTTTCCTTGGAATTTTTACAATCTTTTTTCCGAATTTTAAAATCGGTCCCCACCTTGCATTTTCAACTGATATTTTTTCAGCCTCCCAGCGTTGTATAGCGATTGCCTTCTTTTACTATTTTGGCTTCTATTAACTCATTCATTTCTGGCTGGGTCAATCTTTCAAAATTATACCGCCGCGGCACGTTTATATAAATGCCATCCCATTTAATAAAAGGACCGAAACGACCTGTTCCTTTGGTGATAGGTTTGCCATCAAATGTTCCTACGGGAGCTTCCGCAATTTTTTTTGCCTCTATAAAACCAATCGCTTTTTCTAAATCAACTTTGTTTAATTCGGTTCCCTTAGGTACAGAAATAAAATCATCACCCCATTTTACATAAGGTCCAAATCTTCCTACGCCTACAGAAACTTCTTTTCCTTCGTGTTCACCCAAACCTCCCTGTATTTTAAAAAGATTCATCGCTTCTTCAAAAGTGATGGTCTCAATGCTTTGTCCTGCCTGTATTTTTGCGAATCTTGGCTTTTCTTCATCTTCGGTAGTTCCTATCTGTACCATGGCGCCATACCTGCCCATGCGCGCCACTACAGGCTTTCCACTTTCAGGATCAATACCTAATTCTCTCTCTCCCTTAATACGCTCTGCTTTTTCAATTGTGTTATCTACATCCTTTTTAAACGGCGTATAAAAGTCTGCGAGCATCTGGTTCCATTTCATTTTTCCCTGCGCTACTTCATCAAACTCTTCTTCAATTCTGGCTGTAAAGCCGTAGTCCATTATATCGTCAAAATACTGCTTTAAGAAATCGGTTACTACCAATCCGAGGTCTGTCGGAAACAGTTTCGATTTTTCCGCGCCTGTGTTTTCCTGCTCGGTTACTTTGGAAATGGCATCTGCTTTTAGCAGCATGATGCGAAAATCTCTTTTTACACCATCCTTATCTCTTTTTTCAACATATTCTCTTTTTAAAATGGTTGATATGGTAGGTGCATAGGTAGACGGACGTCCGATACCTAATTCTTCTAATTTTTTTACCAGTGATGCTTCTGTAAATCGTGGAGCGGGTCTTGAAAATCTTTCAATGGCCTTCATCTCTTTAAATTCAACTACCTGGTTAACCTGCAGTGGAGGAAGCATGCCTTCCGTATCTTCATCTTCCATATCCTCCTCATCTTTATCTTCACGATATACTTTTAAAAATCCTTCAAACTTTAATACTTCTCCCTGTGCTGTAAGATCCTGGTTGTTGGTAGAGATATTGATTTTAGCGATTGTTTTTTCCAGTTCCGCATCGGCCATCTGGCTCGCGATCGTGCGTTTCCAGATTAATTCATATAATCTCCGGCAGTCATCATCCTGCACAGTTAGTCTTTCCATATCGGTAGGGCGAATGGCTTCGTGCGCCTCCTGTGCTGATTCATTCTTGTTTTTGTATTTACGCACCTGAACATATTCATTGCCATACTGCGATTTTATTTTCGCCGTAATATTGTCCAGCGCGGTTTCACTCAGGTTTACGCTGTCGGTACGCATATAGCTTATATAACCATTTTCGTACAGCTTCTGCGCCAGCAACATGGTACGGCTAACCGAGTAACCTAACTTTCGTGAAGCTTCCTGCTGAAGCGTTGAAGTGGTAAATGGAGCAGCCGGAGATTTTTTAGCAGGCTTTACCTGTATATCTCTTACGGTATATTTTGCCCCTATACAACTTTCAAGAAAGCTCAATGCATCTTCTGCCACCGGGTATCGGTTTCCCTCTGCCTTAAAGGTTACAGGCTTATTACTGATGTCTTTTGCTGCAAATAAAGCTTCTACTTTAAAAGTGCTCACAGCATTAAACGCGTTGATCTCTCTTTCTCTTTCTGCAATCAGTCTTACTGCTACACTTTGTACACGCCCGGCACTGAGGTTATTGCGCATGCTCATTTTGCGCCACAACACGGGTGATAGTTCAAAGCCCACGATCCTGTCTAAAATGCGACGCGCCTGCTGCGCATTTACAAGGTTCATATCTAATATACGTGGAGTCCTTACCGCTTTCTGTATTGCTGGTTTTGTAATTTCATGAAAAACAATGCGCTTGGTTTTTTCCGGATCAAGTCCAAGTACTTCGCATAAATGCCAGCTTATAGCTTCCCCTTCGCGGTCCTCATCCGTTGCCAGCCATACTTCTTCACTTTTTTTGGCTAGCCCTTTTAATTCTTTTACAACTCTTTCTTTTTCTTCCGGCACTATATACCTGGGCTCAAAGTGATTGTTTATATCAATTCCCATATCACTTTTTTCAAGATCTCTGATATGCCCGTAACAACTCTTAACCTCAAAATCACTACCGAGGATCTTTTCTATTGTTTTCGCTTTTGCGGGAGACTCTACTATTAATAAGTTTTTTGCCATTGTATTGGTTAAACGCAGGGTTTATATTAAATCATATAGTACGGTTTCCATATTTTATAAAGATGCAGCCCCTATGATTTGAGGGCAAGCAACACATTTTTTCACTAATTCCGAACTAATAAATTGCTGCAATATTAGCGTAAACCATCAAAAAACAAAAAAAAGGCAGATTTACAAAAAGTGAAGAACCTTGTTTACGGTGTGCTGGTCTCTGTAAATTCTGCGGTGCCCTAAGCCTTTGCTTACCACAAATTCAACATTGGGTAAGTGCATGTTTTTAATTTTTTCCGCATCCTTAAACGGGGTAACGTCATCTTCTGTATCATGAAACCATAATATGTTTGCCTTAATGTTTTTAATAATACTGCCTCCGGAAGCCTGTTGAAATGTCATGCCTGTTACCTTGGCGCTCAGTTCATCAAATACTGTCCTCACTTTAATATTCAGCTGTATTAAACGAAAAAACCTGTCAATAACGGAAGTGATTTCAGTGGCAGGGGCAATCAATACCGCTTTTACATTTTCATTTTGTGGCATTGATTCTAATACATGCATGAGGGCTAATCCACCCAATGAATGGGCAATATAAGCCTGAAATGGTCCAAATGTACTGCTCACCGCCCGCAACATATCTATATATAATGGTAAAACAATTTGTTTGCCTTCACTATCTCCGTGTGCGGGTGCATCAAAGGCAATTATTTCATATCCTTTATTAATTAAAGGCGTAACAAAACCTTCAAAATTTTGTGCAGACGATTCAAAGCCATGAGCGATCAATAATTTTTGTGGTGAAGGATGATTCCAGCGAT
>JBGALP010000033.1:0-21549 GCA_044223805.1 Agriterribacter sp. | reverse complement strand
TTTTTGCTTTTCTCTGCGGAGTACAAAAAAGTTTAAAAGCCTGCTCAGCAGCCCTCGTTATTGATACTGCTGCTATCAGCTTCAATTTTTTCCGATAATACTCAAGTGCTATTTTTTGAGCAGTCTTCATTGGTATATGTATTCAAATATAACCAATCTGGTTACAGCTATAATATAATTTATATTGCAGTCATGAACGTAGTAATGATTGGAACAGGCAATGTTGCCCATGTATTAGGCAAAAAAATAAAAGCGGCTGGGCATACTATTTTGCAGGTGATTGGCAGGAACATGGATCATGCTTACGCGCTTGCACAACTGCTGGATGCGGGAAGCAATAATTATTTTTCTGCAGTAAGGCAGGATGGGGATATATATATCATTGCGGTTTCAGACCAGGCAGTAGAAAACATAGCAAAACAGATTAATGTAAAAGGTATAGTAGTGCATACGGCGGGATCTGTTTCACAACATATTTTAGAAAACACTTCTTCCCGTTTTGGTGTTTTGTATCCTTTGCAAAGTTTGCGCAGCGACCGCTCTGAAATTCCTGACATACCTTTTTTAGTTGATGGCAATTCAGCCCAAACTATAGCAGCCATAACAGGGTTTGCAAAAACTATCAGTGAAAGCGTAACTTATGCAGATGATGATAAGCGATTGAAAACACATATTGCCGCCGTAATCACCAATAACTTTACTAATTATCTCTTTACACTCGCCAATGATTTTTGCGTAAAGGAGCATATATCTTTTGCCTTGCTTACACCATTGTTGCAGGAAACGGTTAACAGGCTGACGCAGTACGCCCCCGACGTTATGCAAACGGGTCCTGCTGTGCGCAACGATCAGGCTACCATAACAAAGCATTTGTCTTTATTAGGTAATCATGATGAGTTGAAGAGACTATATGGCATATTATCAGACAGTATTATTACCCATTATGCTCGCATGCGCAAAATGGAATAATTGATTAATGTTGTTTAACATATTTGATTTCGCATTTCATAGTTCTGCGTTTATCTTCACGCCATGAAACTGAAGGCGTTCTTTAAACTTATCAGGTATCCCAACCTCATATTTATTGCTATAACGCAGCTTCTTTTTTATTTCTGTATTTTATATCCTGCTATACATCCCGGTGTTTTGTTTTCAGATCAATTCAGTCTTTTATTGTTGCTGGTTTTGTCATCTGTAAGTATCGCAGCAGGTGGGTATGTAATAAATGATTATTTTGATCTGCGTATTGACCAGGTAAATAAACCAGGACGTATTGTGGTTGAAAAAGTTATTCCGCGGCGCTGGGCAATTATCTGGCATTGGATATTTTCAACCGCAGGTGTTGTAATTGGTTTTTATATTTCTTTTGTAACACGCAACTGGCTTATTGGCGGCTCGAACGTATTATGTGTGCTGCTGTTATGGGTTTACTCAACTACCTTTAAAAAAAATTATTATCAGGCAATATCATCATTTCTCTTCTTACTGCTTGGGTAGTAATGGTGGTATTTTTCTTTGTTGATTTTTTTTCAGAAAACAGTATACCCGGTTGGCAAATGCCTGCCCAATTGGATGCGCTTACACATAACAGGATAATGCGCCTGGCTTTTTTGTATGCGGGCTTCGCATTTGTTATTTCATTGATAAGAGAGGTAATAAAGGATATGGAAGATATGGAGGGCGATGCGAAATATGGATGTAAAACAATGCCTGTTGTTTGGGGCATACCAGTATCAAAAGTATTTACAGGTGTTTGGCTGATGGCGCTTACGGGTACATTATTAGGTATTCAGTTTTACGCTATGTACCTCGGCTGGTGGTGGAGTATTTTATATTGCGTAACGTTTATAATAGTTCCATCGCTATGGATTACCAGGAAGAACCTTTATTTAGCTGCTTTACCAACCGATTTCGGCTATTTAAGCGGTGCCGTAAAGTTTGTAATGCTTACCGGTATTTTATCAATGCTTTTTTTCAAGTTGTATCAATCATAAAAGAAATTTATTAGCGGTGTGATGAAAAAAATTATACTGGCGTCTCAATCGCCACGCAGAAAGTTATTACTTGAATGGGCCGAAATTGATTTTGACATTATTATTCAATCTACCGATGAAAACTACCCAGCAAGTCTGCAACCTCAGGAAGTAGCGATATACATAGCAAAGCAAAAAGCATTGGCAGTTTTGCATAGCGAAGCATTTAAAAAACATCAGCATAATACTCCCGTATTAGCTGCTGATACCATTGTGGTATGCGAAGGCCGGATAATGGGGAAACCTGTTGATAAAGTTGATGCTATTGAGCTGCTCTCTTTACTATCTGGTAAAAAGCATTTGGTTATAACAGGCGTTGTTATTATTCAGGAAAAAGAAGCTATTGCTTTTGCTGATATAACGGAAGTGTGGTTTCATGAGCTAACCAATGAACAGATTGAATTTTATGTAGAAAAGTACAAACCTTACGATAAAGCAGGCGCGTATGGCATACAGGAGTGGATAGGAGTAGTAGGCATTGAAAAGATCAACGGAGACTTTTATAATGTGATGGGGCTGCCCGTTAGCAGGGTGGTAAAGGCATTAAGTGAAATGCAATAAAAACTATGATAGTACAGGACTGTAGTATTTCTTTTTGATAATTGGCTTTAGTTGTATAAATTGACGAGTTAACTTTTTTATACACTATTCTGCTACAAACCTATGACTGAACGATTGCTGCAATTTATATGGCAAATGCAGTATTATAACAAAACAGACCTGCATACTTTCGCTCATGAATCATTAGCCGTTATCCACCAGGGATTACTTAATTCAAATCAGGGGCCTGATTTTCAAAATGCAAGTATAAAAATCAATAATACCACCTGGGCCGGTAATATTGAATTGCATGTAAAAGCTTCAGATTGGAAAGCGCATGGGCATAATAGTGACCAGAACTATGATAATATCATCCTTCATGTAGTATGGGAAAATGATATTGACGGAGCTCCGGCCGATAGACAGGTTCCGCTACTTGTTTTGCAGGACAGAGTTTCAAAATTATTGCTGAAACGCTATGAAGAATTGATGTATGCACAAAATATTATTCCGTGCGGGGGAAGCGTATCGTTAGTGCCTGACCTGGTTTGGAAAAGCTGGAAAACAAGGCTCGCTACAGAGCGGTTGCAACGAAAAACGGCAAAAATTGAGACGCATCTGCAACAAACCAACCAGCATTGGGAAGAAGTTTTCTGGTGGATGCTTGCCGCTAATTTTGGAATTACAGTAAACAATAAATCCTTTGAAGCAATTGCCCGTTCAGTTAGTGTAAACATATTGGCAAAGCATAAAAACCAGATTCATCAATTGGAATGCTTTTTACTTGGGCAGGCCGGATTATTGAATGCTGATTTTGAAGATGATTATCCAAAAATGTTGCAAAAGGAATATCGTTTTTATCAGAACAAATACAATTTTCAACCCATATACGAACCGGTTCATTTTTTGCGGATGCGCCCCGGTAATTTTCCCACCATCAGGCTTGCGCAACTTGCTATGCTTATTAACCGGTCTTCGCATCTTTTTGCACAGGTAAGAGCCACTACATCGTTGGCTGATATAAAAAAAATGTTTGCAGTTACTGCAAATGATTATTGGCATTACCGTTATCGCTTTGATGAGCCATCATTGTTCAAAGAAAAAGTACTGGGCGTGCAAATGATCAACAGCATTATAATAAATACGGTAATACCATCGGTATTTGCGTATGGGCAGGTGCATAATGAGCAATGGCATAAAAATAAAGCTATGCAATGGCTTGAAGAAGTTTCACCAGAGCAAAACATTATCATAAGCAAATGGAAAAATCTTGAAATAAGTAATCAATCCGCGCTGGATTCTCAGGCATTAACCGAGCTAACTAAAGAATATTGCCTTCATAAAAAGTGCCTGCATTGTGCCATCGGAACCGCTATTTTAAAGCGATCTCAATAAAATATTTAAGGAATTGTTACTGCATTACGGTTTCGTTTGTCCAATTGAAAACCGTATTAACTTTAATATCCGGATGAATGCTGTAAATAACAGGACAAGTGTGTGCAGCTCGTTCAAGTATAGTTTTTTCTTTGTCGGTTATGCTTAAATTTTCCGGGAAACGAAATGTTAAATTTATGCCACTAATTCTTCTTGGTTCGGTTGCCATTATTTTTTCAACATCAATCTGCATTCCTTCAAGATTGATATTATGGTCCCGTGCTTTAATGCCCATAATGGTCATCATACAGCTTCCGAGTGCAGTAGCCACAAGATCAGATGGCGAGAAACGCTCTCCCTTTCCCTGGTTGTCAACAGGTGCATCTGTTTCAATAACTGTTCCCGATTTCAGATGGGTGCAAACCGTGCGGAGATTTCCTTCGTAAAGTACTGATGAGGTCATTGTGTTATTTTTGACTAAATTTACGTTTAAAGAATATATAAATTGGTACAGGTGAAAAAAATCATTGCAGTTACTTTACTCCTTGGAACTACACTTTTAAGCTACAGCCAGCAAGAGATGTCTAACATGAAAGCTAAAGCGGATAAGAAAAAACAAAAGAAGGAAAAGATAAATAAGATCATGCGGCTTGAAGAAGAAGGAGTGCCTTCATTTAATAAACAAAACGCTTTTGGAATTAAATTAAATACAGACGGTTGGGGACTATCCTATGAGTTCGGGCGTTCAAAATCTGTTACACGTGCCAACATATTTCAAATAGAATTTAATGAAAAAAAACATCGTAAAGAAAACAAACAGAGCCTGACCTCAGATGGAGGTGGGTTTATATTTTTCGGTACTCCGTTCGTATATGGAAAGAAAAATATTTTTTATCAGTTAAAGGTTGCTGCAGGTCAACAGCTTTTAATAGGAGGGAAAGGAAATAAAAACGGTGTGTCAGTATATGGAATAGGCGCTGGCGGATTATCGCTGGGTATGTTAAGGCCATATTATGTAGAAGTCACTGACCTTGATAACCAGCAGAGATATGTTAAGTACGATTCACCAGACAGTATTTTGTTCCTGAGCGGGGAGCGCATCATCGGCGGAGCCGGTTTAACCAAAGGATGGAATCAATTAAAATTTGCACCTGGGCTCCATGCCAAAGCTGCTGTGAGGTTTGACTATAACAGGTTTAATACCGTGTTGTCAGCTATAGAGGGTGGTATAAACGCTGAATACTATTTTAAGGATATTGATCAGATGGTATATAATCCTACACGCAAATTCTTCTTTAATGCCTACGTATCCATCTTATTTGGCAAACGGAAATAAGAGGGTTATTTTTGCTTTTCGAAATTTTCAATTAAAGTTATGAGTGGAGCATGTGCAAGTTCGCAAGATGCAGAACCCCGGGCAAAAAAGCCTGACTGGTTAAGGGTGAAATTGCCCATAGGCGAGAGTTATAAGAATGTAAGAAATTTAGTTGATACACATAAACTCCATACCATCTGTGAGAGCGGCAACTGTCCTAATATGGGAGAGTGCTGGGGCGCAGGAACTGCTACTTTCATGATTTTGGGTAATGTATGCACACGGAGCTGTGGCTTTTGTGCTGTAGCTACCGGTCGCCCGGATGCGGTGGATTGGGACGAACCTCAACGCGTAGCCGAAGCTATTTACCTGATGAAAGTTAAACACGCGGTTATTACTTCGGTAGACAGAGATGAACTAAAAGATGGAGGAAGCATCATCTGGTACAATACTATTAAGGCCGTTAAGGCCTTAAACCCCAATACAACATTGGAAACCCTGGTTCCCGATTTTAAGGGCGATAAAGAAAATATACAACGCATAGTTGAAGCTGCACCAGAAGTAGTATCGCATAATATCGAAACGGTTGAACGGATGACACGCCAGGTGCGTATTCAGGCGAAATACTGGAGAAGCATGGAAGTGCTCAAACAATTAAAGGAAAGTGGTATGCGCACAAAATCGGGCATTATGCTTGGGTTAGGTGAAAGAAAGGAAGAAGTTTTGCAAACTATGCAGGATCTCAGGGCGAGCGGTGTGGATGTAATTACCATAGGGCAATACCTGCAGCCTACCAAAAAACACTTGCCTGTACAACGCTTTGTACATCCTGATGAGTTTTCAGAATACACAGGTGCAGGATATGATATGGGATTTGATTATGTAGAAAGCGGTCCTTTGGTTCGCTCGTCTTATCATAGCGAAAAACATGTATTTGAGGGTATAGGAAAGCCAGCCTGGCTGGAAAAGAAAGCGATGATGATGGCGTAGCACGCATAACAATAACAAGATAATATTTAAAACCCGGTAATTATTTTACCGGGTTTTCTTTTTGCATCAGCTAAACCACATGGTCACGGAGGCAGTGTCAAAAAATTAATTTTAATCATTTGATTAAAAATTTTGTTTAAATCAAAAAAATCAACATAGCTTTGTATTCCAATAATAAAAATGGCAAAGGCAAAACAAACAGATAAGAATTCAGCAGAAGAAAAAATAAAAGAAGCAGCGCGAAAGGTCTTTACACAGAAGGGGTATGCGGCTACACGAACCCGTGATATAGCGGAGGAGGCCGGCTTGAATCTGGCTTTACTAAATTATTATTTCCGTAGCAAAGAGAAACTGTTTGATATTATCATGCTGGAGAAAATGCAGCAGTTCTTTGGCGTTATCGCGCCGTTGCTTAATAATCCCGATATCAGTCTTGATGAAAAAATTGAACTGATCGTATCTAACTACATTGATATGCTTTCGCAAAATCCAGATCTTCCTTTGTTTGTTTTAAGTGAGATCAGGAATAACTCGGAGATGTTTAAAAGCCTGCAGGTAGGAAAACTCATCCAGAATTCTCATTTTGTTCAGCAGCTTAAAGAAAAACAGCCGGATGTTCATCCATTGCATTTTATTGTATCCATTTTGGGGATGACTATTTTCCCCTTTGTTGCCAAACCTGTATTACAATCAATAGGAGCGTTAAGTCAGCAGTTATTTACTGAGATGATGAAGGAGCGAAAAACGCTTGTGCCTAAATGGGCGAAAGCGATGCTGAAAGCAAAATGACATCGAGTATAAATGAATAATATTTCTCTATAAACAAACAAAACAATGAAAAAGTTTCTACTTGCATGTTGCACGACACTCACCTTGGCAGGTGAGGCGCAAACATTGCGTATAGAAGATTGTTATACGCTGGCAAAGCAAAACTATCCCCAGGCTAAACAGCGTGATCTTATTCAGAAAAGCGGTGCCTATTCAATTGATAATATTGCTACAGGGTATCTTCCGCAAATTAATATTGCAGGACAGGCCAGCTACCAGTCAGCGGTAACTGAAGTGCCAATTAAAGTTCCAGGCATAAATATACCGTCGTTAAGTAAAGATCAATATAGGTTGTATGGAGAGGTTACGCAGGTTGTATTTGATGGCGGGGTAATAAAGCAACAAAAAAAAATGCAGGAAGCCAGTACTGTTGTTGAAGCGCAAACATTAGAGGTAGAGCTATATAAACTCAATGATCGCATTAATCAACTCTTTTTTGGAATATTACTGATAGATGAGCAACTTAAACAGACAGCCATTACTAAAAGTGATGTCGAAACCGTGTTAAAGAAAACCGAAGCCTCCATCGCTAATGGTGCGGCCTTAAAGAGTAGTGCAAATGTTTTGAAGGCTGAAATAATTAAAACAGATCAGAAAGCAACAGAGCTTAAAGCTATGCGGAGGGCTTATACTGATATGCTGGGATTATTTATTAATAGCAATATAAATGAAAATACAGTGTTGGTTAAACCAGCACCATTAATTACTTCGATTCAAATAAAACGGCCGGAACTCTCTTTGTACGACAAGCAATCTACACTGTTTGATGTTCAGCAGAAAATGATCAGCGCTAAAAACCTGCCTAAGTTTGGTTTGTTTGTTCAGGGGGGCGTGGGCAAGCCTGCACTGAATATGCTCAGCAATAAATTTGAACCATATTACCTTGGCGGAGTGAGATTGAATTGGTCTTTATCTGGCTGGTATACTGCCAAAAGAGAACGATTTCTTCTTACTATCAGGAAACAGAATACAGGTATTCAGAAAGAAACTTTTTTGTATAACACCAATATGGTTTTAAAGCAGCAGCAATCGGAAGAAGATAAATGGCAAACCTTATTGCAGACTGATGATGAAATGATAGCCTTACGAACCAGCGTAAAAAATACTTCACTTGCACAGTTAGAAAACGGCGTAATTACCAGCAGCGATTATATACGCGATGTAAATGCGGAAGACCAGGCAAAGCAAAATAAGATTCTTCATGAAATACAGTTACTGCAAACTCAGTATAATGTAAAGTTTACCACCAGTAATTAAAGTTAATGTTCATCATAAATTATAATAAACAGATAAGTATGAAATATACATCTCACCATATATCCAAATCGCTGATTCCTGCATTGATGAGTATTTGCATTGTTGTTTTTTCGTCCTGTTCAGGTAATAAGCATGAGTATGATGCATCTGGCACATTTGAAGCAGTAGAAACTATAATCTCTGCCGAAGCAACGGGTGTTATTAAGCAATTTGATATAGAAGAAGGGCAAACCCTCAAAGCTGGTCAAGTGGTAGGGTATATAGACAGTATTCAGCTTGCTTTGCGTAAAAAACAGCTTGAGGCACAGGTAAAAGCTACCGGCAGCAGGCTGCCTGATATTATTAAGCAAACGGATTTTTATAAACAGCAGTTAGCCGTTACCGAAAGTAGGCTGAATAACCTGAAACATGAACAGAACCGCGTACAAAACCTGGTAAAAGCAGATGCAGCCACGGGAAAGCAGTTGGATGATATTAATGCCCAGGTAGATGAAACAGAAAAACAACTGGCTGTAATTAAAAAGCAGGATGCAGCGCAGGTTTCTGCTTTACAAACGCAAACATCCGGTTTGCGTAGCGATGCACTACCACTGATGGCTCAAATAGAGCAGGTGAATGATCAATTAAACAAATGCAGTATTGTAAACCAAACCAATGGTACAGTGCTTACCAAATACGCTGAAGTAAATGAGATGGCAACCGGTGGTAAACCTTTGTATAAAATCTCTGATCTTTCTTCTATTATTTTAAGAGCATATATTACCGGCGACCAGATAGCGAAAGTAAAGCTTAATCAAAAAGTTACCGTGATGATTGATGATGGGAAAGACAAATACAAAAATTATGAAGGTACTGTAGAGTGGATAAATGATAAAGCGGAATTTACCCCCAAAACCATCCAGACAAAGGATGAAAGAGCCAACCTTGTGTATGCTGTTAAAATACGCGTAGTGAATGATGGCGCTTTGAAAATAGGGATGTATGCTGATGTAAAACTCTAATATATGGAGACCGTTATAGTAGAGCAGATAAAAAAAGTATACGGAAAAGAGAAGCTGATTGCAGTAGATGATGTTTCGTTTTCTGTAAACAAAGGAGAAATTTTTGGTTTGATTGGCCCAGATGGAGCAGGTAAATCCAGTATATTCAGAATGCTCACCACGTTGTTGCTGCCGGATGGAGGTAAAGCAACTGTTGATGGCTTTGACATAATAAAGCAATACAAAGCAATCAGGGAACGGATTGGTTATATGCCTGGCAAATTTTCTTTGTACCAGGATTTAACCATTGAAGAGAATCTTAATTTTTTTGCTACCGTTTTTGGTACAACCGTTCAAGAAAACTATCACCTCATTAAAGAAATATATGTACAAATAGAACCCTTTAAAAAAAGACGTGCCGGAAAACTATCCGGTGGTATGAAACAAAAGCTGGCATTGTGTTGTGCGTTGATTCACAAACCTACGGTGTTGTTTTTAGATGAGCCCACCACAGGTGTTGATCCTGTATCAAGAAAAGAATTTTGGGAGATGTTGAGGCGGTTAAAGGAACAGGGGATTACTATACTGGTTTCTACACCATATATGGATGAAGCTACTTTATGCGATAGAATTGGACTTATTCAAAAAGGGAAATTGTTATCCATCAATACGCCTTCAAATATTATTGCGGCTTATCCTGATGAGTTATTTGCCATTAAAGCAGATAACATGTACAGTTTGTTGCAAACATTGCAGCACTACAATAAAATTGATAATAGTTATGCCTTTGGTGAATATGCACATGTTGCTCTTGCAAAAAATACAATCGGGCCTGATGAGGTGGTATCGTATGTAAAATCAAAAGGGGTTACCGGTGTTGAATGGAAGAAGGCCGAAGTAACTATTGAAGATTGTTTTATTAACCGCTTAAAAGAATAATATGGCGGAGCCTGTAATTACAACAGAAAAATTAACTAAACGATTTGGTGATTTTATTGCCACCAATGAAATCAGTTTTGAAGTTGAAAAAGGAGAAGTATTTGGCTTCTTAGGCGCTAACGGCGCCGGCAAAACCACTGCTATGCGCATGTTATGTGGTTTGTCTGTTCCCAGCTCAGGTAAAGCTACCATAGCGGGTTTTGATATTTATAAACAAAGAGAACAGATCAAAAAAAACATTGGCTATATGAGCCAGAAGTTTTCGTTGTATGAAGACCTGACTGTAGCGGAAAACATTCGTTTTTTTGGTGGTATATACGGCTTGAGTAACAGTGAACTTAAAAATAAAAGTCAGGAGCTGATCAATACTTTAGGCTTGCAGCAGGAAGCAAAAAAGCTGGTATCAGAACTGCCGCTGGGATGGAAACAAAAATTATCTTTTTCAGTGGCTGTATTGCATAATCCGGCAATTGTTTTTTTAGATGAACCAACAGGTGGTGTTGACCCCGTAACACGCAGGCAATTCTGGGATTTGATTTACGAAGCTGCAAACCGTGGTGTAACGGTTTTTGTAACCACGCATTATATGGACGAAGCGGAGTATTGCAACAGGATATCTATAATGGTAGATGGAAGAATTGAGGCTTTGGGTACGCCTGCTGCTTTGAAAAAACAGTTTACAAGTACTTCTATGGATGAGGTGTTTTATCATTTGGCAAGGAGAGCCCAAAGAAGTGATTAAAGAACGGGTTTAAAATTTAGATTCATGAAACAGTTTTTAACTTTTGTACGGAAAGAATTTTATCATGTACTGCGCGACAGGAAGACCTTACTGATACTATTTGGTATGCCGGTTGTACAGATCCTGATATTTGGGTTCGCACTTACCAACGAAGTAAAAAATTCCAGGATTGTTATCATGGACCAGGCAAAAGATCCCGCCTCGCAACAAATTATTTCTGCTGTTGAAGCGAGCCATTATTTTGATATTGAAAAAAATATTTTGAGCCAGCAACAAATTGATGCGGCATTTAAGCAAGGTAAAATAAAAATGGCGGTAATTTTTCCCGCAGGGTTTAACCAGGATCTTTTGCATAATAACAAAGCGCAGATACAGGTTATAGCCGATGCCTCAGATCCTAATATCGCTACTACGCTTACCAACTATATATCATCTATTATACAGGAATACCAGGTGCAGCTAAATCAAACCAACCAGGCACCTTATCGTATACAAGCGGAAACAAGAATGTTATATAACCCACAGCAAAAAAGTGTTCACTCTATGGTGCCGGGAGTAATGGCATTGATACTGATGCTGGTTTGTGTAATGATGACTGCCATATCAATAGTGCGCGAAAAAGAAACCGGCACTATGGAAGTATTGCTGGTGTCACCATTCAAACCTATGCTGGTTATTTTCGCGAAAGCGGTGCCTTACCTGCTGTTATCGTTCATCAATATTATTACCATACTGGTGCTGAGTGTAGGTCTCCTGGAATTACCGATCAATGGAAATATTCTTCTTCTTTTAAGTGTAAGCATTCTATATATCATTACCTGTTTAAGCCTGGGCATTCTCATCTCCATTAAAACCAGTACGCAGCAGGCGGCAATGACTATATCGCTGATGGGAATGCTTTTGCCCACATTAATGTTAAGTGGATTTATGTTTCCTATTGAAAACATGCCTTTGCCGTTACAGGTTATTTCAAACATAGTACCTGCAAAATGGTTCAACATTATTGTAAAAGCAGTAATGATAAAAGGACTTGGATTGATGGCTATATGGAAAGAAACATTGATCCTTGTTGTAATGACACTCTTCTTTTTAATAGTGAGTTTAAAGAGTTTTAAAATAAGACTGGCATGAGAACAATCCGTTTTTTATTGCAGAAAGAGTTCCGGCAAATATTGCGGAATAAAACCATCCGCATGATGATATTCGTTATGCCGGTTATACAACTTATTGTTATGCCATTGGCGGCAGATTATGAAGTAAAAAATGTAAATCTTGCCGTAGTTGATCATGATCATTCAACCTATACTCAAAAGCTGATTTCCAAAATAACAGCGTCAGGTTATTTCCAGCTTACCGCATATAGCGCTTCTTTTAAAGATGCATTTACTGCTATTGAAAAAGATAAGGCTGATGTTATTCTCGAAATTCCTGCAGGGTTTGAAAAAAATCTCATCCGCGAGAATGAGCAGAAGTTATTTGTTGCGGTAAATGCTATTAATGGAACAAAAGCAAATCTTGGCGGTGCATATCTTGGTACTATCATTAAAAATTATAATAATGATATCAGGCTGCAACTTATTCCCGCTGCTTCATTTAATGCGGCGCCTGTTATTGAAGTCACATCATCTAATTGGTTTAATGTAAATATGAACTATCACGTATTTATGGTGCCGGGCATCTTGGCCATTTTAGTTACAATGGTAGGCGGATTTTTATCAGCTTTAAATATTGTAAAAGAAAAAGAGGCAGGCACTATTGAGCAGATCAATGTTACGCCTATACGTAAATATCACTTTATTATAGGTAAGCTCATTCCATTCTGGGTGTTGGGCAATATTATTTTCAGTATAGGACTGTTAATAGCATGGTTGATATATGGTATTGTATCTGTAGGTAGCTTATGCGTGCTGTATGCATGCATTTCAATGTATCTGTTGGCAATATTAGGTTTTGGGCTGTTGATCTCAACCTTCTGCGATACGCAACAGCAGGCCATGCTGGTGATGTTCTTTTTTATGATGATATTTATTTTGATGGGTGGCTTATACACTTCTATTGACAGCATGCCGGAGTGGGCAAAAGTAATTTCACAGCTTAACCCTACCAGTTACTTAATTGAAGTAATACGTATGGTAGTATTAAAAGGAAGTGGTTTTAAAGATATTACACCGCATATACTCAAACTCGGTATATTCGCTATAGTGCTTAATGCATGGGCTGTGTTGAATTATAAGAAAGCGAGCTAATAGGGTGAATGGTGAAAGGTGAATGAAGAATAGTGAAAAGTGAGACGATAAAAGATAAGCAGGTCGTATATCCGTAAACCTCAAATGCTGTATTCCAATCTCAAATCAGAAATCTCAAATCAGCAATTCCCCTTAGCTCTTTATCTCCCACACCAAGGCACTCGCTCCTAATATAGCTGCATCGGCTTCTTTTAATTCGCTGAAAATTAGTTTTACTTTATTCTGGAAGATAGGCAGAAGATTTTTCTCCATATGCTCCTGCGTCGGTTTTAAAATCAGGTCACCCGCTTTTGTCATTCCACCAAATAATATAATTGCCTGTGGAGATGAGAACATTACGAAGTTTGCCAATGCAAGTCCTAAAATTTTACCGGTGTATTCATACACTTCTTTAGCTATGGCATCGCCCTGAATGGCGCAGTCGTATACCACACGCGAATCAATTTCATCATAAGGATAGTTTCTCAACAAACTATCTTCTTTACGTTTATCCAAAAATTCTCGTGCCGTATTGGCGACACCCGTAGCAGATGCATAACTTTCTAATGAGCCGCGCATGTTAGTACCCGGATGCAACCTCCCGTCAGGAATAATAGTTGTATGTCCCAATTCGCCGGCAAAACCATCATGACCATATATTAAATGACCATTAGCTACGATACCACTACCAACGCCGGTGCCGAGGGTGATCATTATAAAATCTTTCATGCCCTTGGCGGCGCCATACATCATTTCCCCAACAGCCGCGGCATTCGCATCATTGGTCAAAGCGGCGGGCACGCCAAATTTATCGGTTATGAGTTTAGCCAGCGGAATAATGCCTTTCCAAACCAGGTTTGGTGCATATTCAATAGTGCCGCTATAATAATTGCCGTTGGGTGCGCCTATGCCAATACCTTTTATATTCTGTAAACCGCCTACCTGTTCAATTGCCGGCAACAATGCAAGATGGAGTTCCTCAATATAGTCTTCAATTTTTTTGTGTTTTCTGCTCGATATTGCGCCTCGGTAAAGCGTATCACCACGATGGTCAACAATTCCAAAAACGGTGTTTGTTCCTCCTATATCAATGCCAATTGCATATTGTTGATTCATATATCCAAAAGTTACTTTTTAGTATTACGGGATCTGCTATAAATATATATGATTGGATTTTAATGACCACCGCCACTATCAATGGCGCTGTAATCTATACCTTGCGATTTGAGTACCGATTTTACGCGGAAGGCATAAAATGCAAGATAAGCAAAACAAAGAACAGGAATAATATAAGAATGATGAATTCCGATGGATGGCAGATCTGCCAGCTTTCCCTGCAATGGCGGAATAATCGCACCTCCTAAAATCATCATAATTAAAAATGCTGAACCCTGCGCGGTGTATTTGCCCAAACCAGCAGTGGCTAACGAGAATATACTTGGCCACATGATGGAGCAGAATAATCCCCCGCTTAAAAATGCATAGGTGGCAATTTGTCCGGTAGTTAATAGTCCTATTAACATGGCTGCAACACCAAGACCTCCGAAGATCATCAAGGTTTCAGTAGGTTTTTCTTTGCCAAGGAAAAAACCAACAATCTGGAAAATAATCACGACAGCATAAGCATACAACGGAGTAAAATTATTACCTGCTATAAAATTGGCTGCTATTACTACACCAAACGCAATATAAGGCACCAGTATAAAAAGCAGGGTGCGTATTGATTTTGTAGGATTGAATACGGTGATAGCGCCTGTCCATCTACCAATCATTAAACTACCCCAATATAAAGAGATAAACGGAGCAAGATCTTTTTCGCTGTAGCCACCAAACTCAGGGTGCTTAAGCAATTCACCCAAATTACTTTGAATGGTTACTTCAACACCCACATACATAAAAATGGCAAGCATACCCAATATTAATTGAGGATATTTCATGGCACCCCAACCGGTTGCTTTTTTCTGTGCGCTGGCATTAGCGCCAAAAAAGCTTACAATCATAAACACCAATCCGGCAACCAGCAGCCACATATTACGCAAACTAACTTCAGGACTTAGTTTTTCATTCGCGGCTAATCCTTTGTAGCTGGCGAAAATTATTCCGAATACTACAGCCATTACTAATGTCACTATAATCAATAACCACATGGCTTTAGGAGCGGCTTCAAAACTATCTTCTTCCTTAACGTTAGGCAATTTTTTGCTGGTGCGGAACAATAAAGCAGACAGCAAAAATAAAATGCCGACAACAATATAGAGGCTGTTCATTGATGTTATAGACGCATTTTCAATATCTGTTTCGCTGGCCGATGCCTTGCCAAACAAAGCCAGGGCAACTATGATAGGTCCGATAGTAGTTCCAAATGAATTTACACCACCTGTAAGGTTTAACCTGTGCGAACCTGTTGATGGATCGCCCAGCGCTATTGCAAATGGATTGGCTGATGTTTGTTGTAGAGAGAACCCAAGTCCAATAATAAATAGGGAGATTAATATACCTGCAAAGCCACCAAAATTAAACGACAACAACATTAAAAATGCACCAACAGTACTGGTAAGCAAACCATAAATAATCCCTGTTTTCATGCCCCAATGGTTCATTATATCCTTGTTTTTTACAGCCGAAGCCACAAATAATGCAAGTGCTCCAATATAATATGCGCCGTAAAAAGCAAAGTCTATTAATTGGCTCTGAAATTGATCGAGGTGAAAATAGTGTTTGCAAAAAGGGATAAATATGCCGTTACCCGATGCGATAAATCCCCAAAAGAAAAAAACAACAACAAGAGTACTGAGGGCGCCGGTATTGGTAGCTTGTTTTGGGTGAGCCATTTTGTGTTAGTTCGTTATAAATAATTAAATATATAAAGTGCAGGTGAAATTAAATCATATCAATCGTTTGCGACAAAAAAATATTTATCTGCTATGCTATTACCAATTATGTTTGGTAAGTTCGGGAAATTTTAAATGAATATCAATGGCAACAACAGATCTCCTGAATCCACTTGAATTGAAAGCAACCCAAAAAAACTCACTTACGCCTTTACTTATTATTGGGGCGCTCTTTTTTATTTTTGGTTTTGTTACATGGGCTAACAGTACGCTTATTCCGTATTTAAAAATCGCATGTGAACTTACTACTTCTGAAGCAGTTCTGGTAACTTTCGCTTTTTATATCTCTTATGCGGTTATGGCTTTTCCTTCTTCCTGGGTATTGAAAAAAACAGGTTTTAAGAATGGAATGATGGTAGGATTGCTGGTAATGGCTGCGGGAGCACTGTTATTTATACCTGCTGCCAACAGCCGTACTTTTGGTTTTTTTCTGGTTGCCTTATTTGTTATAGGCACCGGGCTTGCGTTATTGCAAACCGCGTCAAATCCATATATCACTATACTTGGCCCTATAGAGAGTGCGGCTAAACGTATAAGTGTGATGGGGATTTGTAACAAAACTGCGGGAGCGCTGGCTCCATTAATATTAGGTGCAATAGTTTTAAAAGACAGTGCCGCGCTGGAAGCAAAATTGCTCACGCTCGACGCTGCTTCTAAAGCCGCCGAGTTAGATGCTTTGGCTTCACGTGTTATTCCTCCATATATTATAATTGCAGTGGTACTCATATTGCTGGGTGTATTTGTTTATTTTTCCCATCTTCCTGAAGTAAAGGCAGAAGGAGAAGATGCCACCGATCATTCTAATGCGGTTAATCGTAAGAGCATATTTGACTATCCTTATCTCTGGTTAGGCTTTATATCATTGTTCTTTTATGTTGGTGTAGAGGTAATGGCAGGCGATATCATACAATTGTATGGCAATTCAATAGGCATCAGCCTTGATGTGGCAAAACATTTCACTACTTATACACTTATTGGTATGCTGGTGGGATATGTGGTAGGCATTATCGCCATTCCTAAATACATTTCTCAAACTGCTGTGCTTAAAATATCAGCTATACTCGGTTTGCTTTTTACGTTAGGTGCAATTTTTACCAGCGGATACACATCGGTTTTCTTTATCGCTATTCTTGGTTTGGCTAATGCCTTAGTATGGCCGGCACTTTGGCCCTTAACTATTGAAGGGCTGGGGAAATACACCAAAACAGGATCAGCGCTTCTTATTGTAGGAATTGCCGGAGGAGGCGTTGTTCCAAGAATATGGGCAAACCTGGGAGAAAAGATCGGACTGCAACAAGCGTTCTGGATAATGGTTCCATGCTATTTGTTTATTTTATACTTTGCCGCGTCGGGCAATAAGGTTGGGAAAAGCAAAAAAGCTTAAACCATCATTATAATAAATTAAGAAGGTCAGTTGCAATACACATGTTGCAACTGACCTTTTGTTATACGCTATAATATTTTTTTCTTTCCTGATTGTACAACTAAAAAACCTTCCTATATTCAATTAACGAAGTGCTCACCTAATAAAATGAAATGGAAATTATTCATGTTAGTGCAGAATGTTATCCTGTAGCTAAGGCCGGTGGTTTGGGAGATGTTGTAGGTGCCTTACCAAAATATCAAAACGAGCTTGGACATATTGCCAAGGTGGTTATGCCTATGTATAAAACCAAATTCTTAAACAACAATGTTTGGGATGTTGTGCATAAGGGCAGAACAAATATTGGAGATTATTGGTTTGATTATACCATTATAAAAGAACAAACCAATAAACTGGGTTTTGATTTATATCTTGTTGACATAAATGGATTGCTGGATCGGGAAAAAGTTTACGGATACGATGATGATATTGAGCGGTTCACCGGTTTCCAGGTAGCGGTTGTTGACTGGATCTCTGTCTGGTCGCACCATCCGGATATCATACACGTGCATGATCATCATACGGGCTTTATTCCGTTTATGATCAGGCATTGTTATAAATACCAGCATCTGCAAAATATTCCAACTGTGCTTACCATACATAATGCCCAATACCAGGGTACTATGGGATGGGATAAAAGTCATCTGCTGCCGCCATGGGATACCTGGAAATATGGAATGCTCGACTGGCAGAATAATATCAATCCCCTGGCATCAGCCATCAAATGTGCGTGGAAAGTTACTACCGTTAGTAAAAGCTATCTTGAAGAAATGAGGCAATCTGCCAACGGACTGGAAGCCTTATTTGAATATGAAAAAGGCAAATGCACAGGTATACTTAATGGCATTGATGTTGATGTTTGGGATCCCGCTACTGATAGTTATATTGAAGACCATTTTTCAGTAAATACAGCAACAGAAGGCAAAGAAAAAAATAAACAGATTCTTTGCGAAAAATTTAATCTTGATCCGGCAAAACCACTAATTGTTTTTATAGGTCGCCTGGTAGGAGAGAAGGGCGCTGATATTTTGCCTGCTGCCATTAGCGATAGCTTTTATTATATTGGCAGAAAGATGAGCTTTTTGATATTGGGAAGCGGTTTTCCTGAGGTGGAAGCGCAATTGAATTCGCTGCAAAGAATAGCTCAGAAAGATTACAGTGTTTTTATTGGATATAATGAGCAGTTAAGTCATGTAATGTATGCGGGTGCCGATTTTTTGCTGATGCCATCAAGAGTTGAGCCCTGTGGCTTAAACCAGATGTATGCTATGCGCTATGGCACTATACCAATGGTAAGAAGAACAGGTGGTTTAAAAGATACGGTGATAGACTTTGGTGAAGAAGATGGTTATGGCATTGTGTACAACTGGGCCGCAGTGGGCGATATTACACAAGGAGTATGGCGCGCCGTGGATCTTTTTGATGATAAGGAAAAGATACAAACAATGCGTGAAAGAATGATGACACTGGATTTCAGTTGGCAGCAAAGCGTTCAGCAATACCTCCATTTATACGAATCGTTGATTGCGGAGGCTGCTACCATACAACAAGCCGGTATTAAACTGCAGGAAGAAGTGAAATTGAAAGAGGAGAGCAGCGATGTTACGAAAGATCCATCCATTTAAAAAAAACAACCTTTAATAAATCAATTTTTGAACCATGAAAAAAAGTGTGATTGCTGTAATATTAGGAGGAGGAGCGGGTAGCCGTCTTTCACCTCTCACCGCAACCCGTAGTAAACCCGCCGTACCTATCGCAGGAAAATATCGCCTGGTAGATATTCCTATTTCAAACTGTCTCAATTCTGATATAGGAAGAATGTTTGTGCTTACCCAGTTTAATTCAGCATCACTCAACAAGCATATAAAAAATACGTATTACTTCAGCAGGTTTAGTAAAGCTTTTGTTGATATAATAGCGGCTGAACAAACGCCCGACAACCCAGGTTGGTTCCAGGGTACGGCAGATGCGGTGCGGCAATCGCTGCGGCATTTGCAGCAGCAGGAGTTTGATTATGTACTGATATTATCGGGTGATCAGTTATACCAGATGGATTTTAGCAAAATGGTAGAAGATCACGAACGTAAAGGGGCTGATATTTCTATCGCAACTATTCCGGTTGGTTCGCGGGAAGCGCCTGAATTTGGTATTCTTAAGGCAGATGAAGATAATTATATTACTTCCTTTATAGAAAAACCCAAAAAAGATTTACTTCCCGACTGGGTAAGCGATACAGGTGAAGAAATGCAGAAAGCCGGAAGGATATACCTGGCATCAATGGGTATATATATATTTAACCGTAAGCTTTTATTCGACCTTTTGCTCGATGTAAAAAAAGACGCGACTGATTTTGGAAAAGAAATTATTCCCGGTTCTATTGATACCCATAAGGTAGTAAGCTATCAATATGATGGCTACTGGACTGACATAGGAAACATTTATTCATTTTTTGAAGCGAATATTTCACTTACAGAAGATATTCCTCCATTTAACCTGTTTGATAGCGAACAGGCAATCTATACACGCCCAAGAATGTTGCCTCCTGCGAAAGTTAGTGGTACTACACTGGAAAAAACCCTGCTTGCAGAGGGTTGTATTATCAATGCTTCACGCGTAGAAAAAAGTGTGATGGGTATCCGTTCGCGTATAGGTTATGGCTCTACTATTGTAAGTACCTATATGATGGGTAGTGATTATTATGAAACGCTGGAAGATATGAAAAGCGCCGCTGACAGAGGATTACCCAAATTGGGAATAGGAGAGCGCTGCTATATACGCAATGCTATTATTGATAAAAACTGCAGAATAGGAAATGATGTTCGTATTAATGGCGGAAGTCATTTGCCAGATTCAGATCATCCATTGTATACAGTAAAAGATGGTATTGTTGTAGTAAAGAAGGGCGCTATACTGCCCGACGGATTTATTATATAGAACGTTATTATACAAAAGAATGTGCGGCAATATTTTTCCGCACATTTTTTATTTGCTGCAGAAACGTTTTCACCTCACTTTCATCCCCGCCCGAGCGGAGCGTTACCTGTGCATATTCACCATTCACTACTACCATTCACAAAACGATTGCTATGTCAGCCGGAAATCAATCTGCTCATAAAGAATTAGTGCCAAAACCAACACTTAGCTTTCTTCAGATCTTTAATATGAGTTTTGGATTCCTGGGCATTCAGTTTGCATTTGCACTGCAAAACGCAAATGCCTCGCGTATACTGCGCAAATTTGGGGCAGACGTGGAACACCTTTCCTGGTTCTGGCTGGCAGCACCGTTGGTAGGCATGATAGTGCAGCCTATTGTTGGTCATTACAGCGACCGTACCTGGAACAGATTGGGCAGACGCAAACCATACTTTCTTACAGGTGCCATACTTTCTTCTATAGCGCTTTGCCTTATGCCCAACTCATATTTGTTTGCTACTGTAGCTCCAGCGCTTATAATAGGAGCAAGTATGCTGATGATTATGGATGCCTGCTTTAATCTGGCCATGGAGCCATTCAGGGCATTGGTAGCAGATAACCTGCCCGACTCGCAACGCACAACAGGGTTTTCTGTGCAAACCTGTTTAATTGGAGTGGGAGCTGTTATAGGTTCCATATTTCCTTTTATATTAAATAAGTGGTTTAATGTTTCAAACAGCGAGGAAGTAGAAATGGTAGCAGAGAATGTGAAGCGCGCTTTTTATATAGGAGCTGTAATATTTATATTGTCCATTTTGGTTACAGTAATATTTACAAAAGAATACTCACCTAAAGACTATGAAAAATATCATGGAAAGTCAGAAGATGATCATCACGGTTTGGGGCAAATATTTAAGGATTTTGCGCGTATGCCTAAAACTATGCGGCAGCTAGGCCTTGTGCAGTTTTTTAGCTGGTTTGCTTTATTTGGCATGTGGGTATTTACCAACGATGCTGTTGCTACGCATACGTACGGACTTTCGATAGATGATAAAAAATCGCCCACCTACAATAGTGCAGGAGATTGGGTAGGCGTACT
>JBGALP010000346.1:0-4303 GCA_044223805.1 Agriterribacter sp. | reverse complement strand
AAAAATTACCTGCAGCTATATACTGGAAATTTGTGTTGTTGGTATTTCTGCAAGTGGTGTTGGTAACAATGGTATATGGACCTATTGCTGCATTTTTGGTGGAGATGTTTCCAACGAAAATCCGTTATACATCCATGTCGCTTCCATATCATATTGGGAATGGTGTTTTTGGTGGATTAACGCCATTTATCGCGCTATTGCTTACTACTATTAATACAGGCGATAAATTGGTTGGGCTAACCTATCCAATTATAGTATCAGCCATTTGTTTTGTAATAGGAGCGTTGTATGTAAAGAACAAGTCGGTGAGTAGTGAATAGAAGCTTTCAGCAATCAGCCTTTAGCTAAAAGCTGATAGCCGACCGCTGATCGCAAAAAATAAAATTATTACAATGAATGCACTTAAAAAATATCTCGGAATTGTATGGATGCTGCTTGGTCCGGTAGTCTTATATTTTCTAATCAAAACCGCATGGCACCAGGTTTCCCTGCATCCTGTTATTGATACTAAAATTCAATGGGGGGTATTTATAGTAGTATTCATTCCCATAGCTATTGGCCTGGTAATTTTTGGTTGGTATGCATGGAAGGAAGAGTATAAAAGTTAAATGTAAAGCGGACTCACTATTTTTGTTGCATGTCAATTGAAGTAAAAAACCTGCTCAAAGTGTATGGCGAGCAAAAAGCCGTGAACGATATTTCGTTTAGCGTAAAGAAAGGAGAGATTGTTGGATTCCTTGGGCCGAATGGAGCAGGTAAATCAACTACCATGAAAATATTGACAGGTTACCTGCAACAAACCACGGGCGAGGCCTTTGTTTGCGGGATGAATGTAGCAACACACCCACTTGAAACCCGGAAAAAAATCGGATATCTCCCTGAGTCAAATCCTTTGTATTACGACATGTATGTAAAGGAATATCTCGGCTTCATTGCGGATGTACATGCCATCACCAATAAAAAAAATACTATCGGCCATACTATTGATCTTGTTGGTCTTGGACCTGAAAAAACCAAAAAGATAGGGCAACTTTCAAAAGGCTATAAACAACGTGTTGGGCTGGCTGCTGCTTTATTATACGACCCGGAAGTGTTGATACTGGATGAACCTACCACAGGATTAGACCCCAATCAGATAGTAGAAATACGGGAAGTGATACGCAGGCAGGGAGAGGATAAGACGGTTTTATTTTCTTCTCACATTCTGCAGGAAGTAGAAGCTGTGTGCAATAGGGTTATCATTATTAATAAAGGGGAGTTGGTTGCGAACGATACATTGGCTAATCTTCAATCGGGCGGCGATAACTCATTTAGTATAGCAGTAACATTTGCAGCACCTGTACCCGCAGTTGTGTTAAATACTATTGCTGAAGCCAAGGCAGTAAAAGTGCTTGAGGGCAATCAATATTCCTTTTCTACATCGAACCCTGAACTTTTGCGCAAAAGCATTATTGAAGCGGCTTTGCAGCATAATCTGAATATTATAAGCATGCAGAGTGAAAGCAGAAGCCTTGAAAATATATTTAAAACCTTAACTGCAGCACCAACGGGCAACTCCCAAGGGTAAGAAACCGCAGCATAGCCCTGGCTTTTACAGGTGTAACTTGTACGCTCAATTTTAAATTTTCAATTTCGAATCTCAAATCCGCACTTAATTTTTGCAACGAAAACCGAAAGCCTTTTCTTTGCACATAATAAAATAATTGCAACATGAGCTTTATATCAGACATACACGCCAGACAAATTTTAGACAGCAGGGGAAATCCTACCGTTGAAGTAGATGTAATTACAGAAAACGGGTTGGTGGGCAGAGCTGCTGTTCCTTCAGGAGCCTCCACAGGAAAACATGAAGCAGTTGAATTAAGAGACGGTGATAAAACCGTTTACCAGGGTAAGGGTGTAATTAAGGCGGTGAAAAATGTAAATGATATTATAGCGGATCAACTGATTGGTATTGATGTAACCAAACAGGCATACATAGATAATCTTCTTATAAAAATTGATGGTACTGAAAATAAAGCAAGATTGGGTGCTAACGCAACATTAGCCGTGTCAATGGCTGTTGCAAAAGCAGCCGCACAGGAAAGCAATCTTCCTTTGTACAGGTATCTTGGGGGCGTAAACGCCACTGTACTTCCTTTGCCTTTAATGAATATCTTAAACGGCGGTGTACATGCTGATAATAAAATTGATTTCCAGGAATTCATGATTTTACCTGTAGGCGCACCTTCATTTAGCGAAGGCTTGCGTTGGGGTGTTGAGGTGTTTCATCATCTTAAATCGGTTTTAAAGAAAAAAGGGTACAGCACCAATGTGGGTGATGAAGGTGGTTTTGCGCCTGATATTCAGAGTAATGAAGAAGCTATTGAAACCGTGTTGCAGGCTATTGAAGCGGCAGGATATAAAGCAGGGGATCAGATTTCTATTGCTATGGATGCTGCCAGCACCGAAATGTATGACGAAGCTACCAATAGCTACAAATTCTATAAAAGCAGCGGTAAAGTAATCAGCAGTGATGAAATGGTGGCTTACTGGACTGAGTGGGTGAATAAATATCCTATTGTGTCTATTGAAGATGGAATGGCTGAAGACGACTGGAAAGGTTGGAAAAACCTCACTGATGCCATCGGCTCAAAATGCCAGTTGGTGGGTGATGATCTTTTTGTAACCAATGTAAAACGTTTGCAGGAAGGGATTGATAAAGGTATTGCCAACAGTATATTAGTTAAGGTAAACCAGATTGGTACTGTTACCGAAACCATTAATGCGGTACAGTTGGCACAAAAAAGTGGCTATACCACTATTATGAGTCATCGTAGCGGCGAAACAGAAGATACTACTATTGCCGACTTAGCGGTTGCATTGAACTGCGGGCAAATTAAAACCGGTAGCGCTTCCAGAACGGATCGCCTGGCAAAATATAACCAGTTGATCAGAATTGAAGAAGCTTTAGGCGACAATGCGGTTTATCCCAACGGAAAAACTATATTTGGAAAGTAAAAAGGTTACAGGTTACAAGTTTATGGTTACAAGTACTTAATGTAAAAGCCTTTTTATAAATAGTAAGCCCTGAAATTTGTAACCTGAAACCCTTAACTGTATAATCATTATAATGGATTTGCTGAACAAAATACCATCGTGGCTTAAAAGCAAATACCTGCTTACATTCCTTGCGTTTGTGGTGTGGATTGTGTTTTTTGATCACAATGATTTTTTTGTACAAACCGAACGTACGGACGAATTGCACCAACTGGAAAAGGGAAAAGCGTACTACTCAGCCCAGATTGAAGAAATCAAAAAAGAGCTCTCGGGATTAAAAAATGATCCCGCTTCTCTGGAAAAGGCTGCCAGAGAACGGTTTATGATGAAAAGAGACAATGAAGACCTGTTTATTATTGAAGAAAAATAAATCCTGTAATTTTTTTTATTTTAACAATATTCTTCCTTCATCTCCGTTTATATAACACAAGCTAATCCCCCCTTTTGGATAAACGCCTTTAAATCCGTACTTGGAATCCTTTATATCCTTAAACCGTTTGTAATTTTTTTTATCATTGAATCACGTCAGTTCTAAAAGGATTGGTTATGGATATTTATACACCTGAAAACATGATACGTTACCTTTATAATGAGACAACAGCCGAAGAAAGTGCAGCAATAAAACTTGCTTTGGATACGGATTGGACGCTTCGCGAAAAATTTGAAGTATTAAAGCGTGCCATGAACGGACTTGATACTATCTCACATTCTCCACGCCCTTCGGTTATTCAGTCGTTACTGAAATATGCAGGTGTGAGCAAAGAGGTTGAGCATCAATAAGATTTCGTTTAAGAATATACCCGCCTTCATTATTCTACCACGTTGTATATAAAAAGCTAAGAGCGAAACGGCATTTAATATGCCATCGCTCTTTTATTCATTTTTACCGTCGTCTATTCCAACCGGGTTAATGTATTTTCGTGCATTGGAGACCATTTTCTGATGACACAAAAGCAGCGTTATACATTTGTAATTGATTGGTTTGAACAACATGTGCCCGAAGCCGAAACGGAGTTATTGTACGATAACCCTTATCAACTGCTGGTGGCGGTTATATTATCTGCACAATGCACTGATAAAAGAGTAAACCTTACCACTCCTGCCATCTTTGAGCGCTATCCTGACCCTGACTCACTATCCAGAGCCAGTTTTGATGAGCTTTTTCCCTTTATAAAAAGCATTTCGTACCCTAATAATAAAACCAAACACCTTATTGGGATGGCTAATATGCTGGTTGAAAAGTATAAGGGACAGGTTCCGCTTA
>JBGALP010000345.1:0-4852 GCA_044223805.1 Agriterribacter sp. | reverse complement strand
GGTGAAAACCGGTTAACCATTCCTGTAAATGTGTTACATTAGGTATCCTAAAAGGGTTACCAAGACGTTATTATGATATTCAGTCGCTCCGAACATGAATAGTAGTAACTTAGTTTTATAAAAAAGGGTATGAAATATATCTACCTGTTTGTATTGATGTCGGTAAGCATTACGCTGCGTGCACAAACCGATAGCCTGCCATCCAAAGTTTATCATCTAAGTGAACTGCATGTTCTTAAAGATTCCAGCCGTTACAGAATCCAGATTATGGATGGCGCTACACCTTATCTTACCAACCTTGAAGTGCATATAACAATACTCGATCCCGGCAAATCAGCGCATCCTCCGCATAAGCATGACAGCACCGAGGAACTGATTATTGTAAAAGAAGGAAAACTTAGGGTAACCATTGCCGGTAAAACAAAAATACTGGATGAAGGAGGCGTATCTATAGCCATGCCCGGAGACTTGCATGAAACTGTAAATGCCGGAACAGGAAAAGCCGTTTATTACCTACTGAAGTATACTAAAAGGAAAAGAGATTCAACTGATATTATTCCTTCTATAATAACAGACTGGAATGAAGTAAAAGCAGAAAAAACCGACAGAGGTTTCAGGCGGCAACAATTTAATCAACCCTCTACCTTGTTTGAACAATTTGATATGCACGCCACCACGCTTAACCAGGGTAAGGTAAGCCATGCGCCACACACACATATACAGGAAGAGATTATTTTAGTAAGAAAGGTATAATGAAATGGATCATGATACTTTTACAAAAGCCGCAACTGGAGATTTGATATTCCTGAACAGCGGAGTTTTAAGTATGCTTTAAAAAATCTGAGCCATGCCAATGTATATTTCGCCTTTCAATGGAAATGGCGTATTGAGTAATTGATATAATTTTTATGCAACCTTTCCGTTTTGGCTATTCTGAAGCCGTATATTTGATACCGTGTCTTAAGATTTTATAACATGCGCCTGTGATACCCTCCAACATTCATGAAACCTTTTTTTTGTTTTATTCTTTCCATAGTACTGCTTTATACTCCTGCGTCAGCACAAGCCCCTATATCACCATGGAATATGCAGGAGTTATATCAAACGCCACTCATGTATCCGTCCGATTCCTGCAAAATGCGCGGCTTTGAGTCTTTTTTTTACGAGGGTGCCATTTACAAAACAAAACCAACAAAAGTATTTGCTTATTATAAAACGCCGGAGGGAAAAGTGCCTCCGGGAGGATGGCCGGCTGTAATATGTGTGCACGGTGGTGGTGGTACCGCTTTTCCTGAATGGGTGCAGGCCTGGGTTGACCATGGGTATGCGGCCATTGCTATGGATGTGGAAGGGCATTTGCCCAAGGGTGAATTTCCGAACAGGGAGTGGCACGCAGACGGAGGTCCACCACGTATAACAACTTTTGGCGATATAGAACTTGCAGACCGGGAGCAATGGTTTTATCATGCTGTTGCAGACGTTGTAAGAGCAAATTCATTATTGCGTTCTTTTAGTGAAATAAATAAAAACAGCATCGGCATACATGGCATTTCCTGGGGTGCTGTTATTACCTCGGCAGTTATGGGACTCGACAACAGGCTTAGTTTTGCCATACCGGTATATGGTTGCGGCTTTTTGTATGAGTCAACCGTATCGAACTTTGAGCGCTATATCAAAACAATGACAGCAACACAATTAGAATCATATAAAACAAAATGGGATCCTTCTATATATATACCTTACGCAAAAATGCCGGTGCTGTGGTATACAGGCAGCAATGATGGCGCATTTCCGCTCAACATCTGGCAAAAGTCTGTACAGGCTGGCAGGTCAAGCCGTTTTATGTGCATTCCGGTAACCAGTGAGCATGGACATATATGGAATCAGCCCGAAATATTTGCCTTTGCAGATATGGTGGCTAAAAAGGGAAAGGCTTTGATGACAATTAATAGTCCTTTGTTACAGAAAAATACAGCAAGCGTAACAGTTAGTAATGTAGGGGTTATTAAAAAAGCGGTATTATGTTATACTGAAGATACGGGCTACTGGCAACACAGGAAATGGCTGCAAATACCGGCAACAGTGAAAAAGAACCGGGTGTCTATGCTGATACCTAAAAATACAACCGCTTTTTATTTTAACTTAACGGATGAGCGTAAACTAAGTTTAAGTTCGTCTTATCTTAATTTAGAACAAGCACAATAGTCCCTGAGGCCAACTTGCCTCTAAAATGAAATTGATCCTCCCCGCATAGCATTGCGCCAAGATGTGCAACGGAACCGAATGCATGCACGTATTATAGAAGCAACTTATATTTGTACACATTACTAATTGGGCAATTTTTGCCTCACATTGTTTTGCAAAATAAAATTGTTTTTACAACACGATATTTTCTATAAGCATGATAGCATGGATCAAACAAAAGAGAAAAAAAATATATGGAAAAAGGCGGGAAGAATATTAGTCAAAACGATCATCTTCCTTGTTTTTTTCCTGCTAATCATTGGATTGATTCTTGTTCCTCCCGTACAACGTTTCATCGCTCAAAAAGCGGTTGGCTATCTTGAAAATAAATTAGACACAAAGGTATCGCTCGGTAAAATCTACATTGGTTTACCCAAAAATATAGTGCTGGAAAATGTATATGTAGAAGACCGGCAGAAAGACACTTTGCTTTACGGCGGCAATATCAAAGTAGATATCGGGTTGTTTGATCTGATCAGCGGCAAGGTTAATATTAACCGCATTACTCTTGATAATATAACTGCTAATATAAAAAGACAACTTCCGGATACCGCATTCAACTTTCAATTCATTATTGATGCTTTTGCTTCAAAAGAAGTTAAACCAAAAGATAATACAGATACAACATCAACACCTGTCAATATTCAAACTGTTGAATTAGATAAAATACGGGTAGTATACAAAGATGTTATAACAGGAAACGATATCGTTGCCAATCTTGATCACTTTGATACACGATTTACGGAATTTGATCTTGATAAAATGCGTTTTGGTATTCCTTCCCTTGTATTAAAAGGCCTTATTGCAAAAGTGTACCAGGTAAAACCATTGGTTGAAAATATACCGCCGGTAGCAACAGGTTCTCAACAATCATCTTCTGTTAGTCCTGTTATTGATTTGCGGAAGGTTGACCTGCAAAAAATACAGCTGGATTACCGTAATGATGTATCTGCGCTGTATGCCATGCTGAACCTGGGTGATTTTACCCTCAAGCCTAAAAAAATTGATATAAATAACCATGTGATAGACTTAGGAGAACTATCATTAAATAATACCAATGCAGCAATCCGGTTAGGCAAAACTGATAGTGCAGAAATGGCTAAAAAAACAGATAGTGTCTCAAACAAGCAAACACCACAAAGCTGGCGTATACAATTGGCTTCGCTTAACCTGAATAATAATAATCTTCAGTTTGATAACGATAATACACCAAGGCAAAAATCCGGAATGGATTATACGCACCTGAAAACAGATTCGCTTACCCTGCACATAACCGATTTTGTATACAGCAGCGATTCCATAGCGGGGATTATTAAAAAAGGATCATTTACCGAACAAAGCGGATTTACATTGCAGCAGTTGCAAACCAGTTTTCTTTATGCATCAAAACAAGCTTATTTAAAAGACCTACACATAAAAACACCAGGTAGTGAAATAACGCGTGATCTCGCTATACAGTACCCTTCACTTGATTCCATCCAAAAAAATATCGGCAGTCTCAGACTTAATATTGATGTTCAAAAAAGCAAAATACAAGTAAAAGATATTTTAACTTTTGTGCCCTCACTTAGCAGCCAGCCTGCATTTGCAAATCCTGCTGCTACATTATTGTTTGAGGCTAACGTACAAGGCGTTGTAAACAACATGCTAATCAAATCTCTCGCAGTTAGCGGTTTAGGCAGTATACAAATAAATATGAGCGGAAATGTTAAAGGCCTTCCCGACGCAAAAAAAATGGAAGCAGATTTTTCCATTAAAAATATCAGCGCAGCGCCTAAAGATCTTTTGGCTTTGTTGCCACCTAATACTTTGCCCGCCAATATTACTCTGCCTGAAAAAATGAATGTTAGCGGATTGCTTAGAGGAAACATGGAAAATATAGTTACGGATATGCAGTTGCGTACAAGCATGGGTAACGCCATAATAAAGGGTTCCATGCTACACGTTACCAATACCAAAACATCAGGCTACGATATCGTATTACATACACAGGCACTCGATCTGGGAACTATACTTCAAAACAAAAACACACTGGGACCCATAACCGCTGATATTGCTTTAAAAGGTAGAGGATATGACCCCAAATCCGCTAACGCTAAACTGTCTGGCAAAATACGATCAGCAATTATAAAACAGTATAACTACAATAACTTAAATATTACCGGCAGCATTGTTAACCAACAGGCAACCCTACATGCAGATATAAACGACCCTAATATTACTATTGATATTGATGGCAGCGCGGATTTTTCTGCTGCGTATCCTTCTGTAGAGTTAAAAGGAAATATTGACAGCATTAAATTACAGGCGCTGCATTTTACTACAGACCAGATTGTTTACCATGGTAAAATAGATGGAAACTTTCCCAATACCAATCCAGACAGCCTGGAGGGAAAATTATTCATCTTACAATCATTACTGGTGCACAACCAGCAGCGCATTACTGTAGACAGCATACAATTAATAGCTGATGCGCAGGATAGTGTACGATATATAACGCTGAACAGTGACTTTCTTAATGCTGCACTCCGGGGCAAATACAAACTAACGGAGATGGGCACCGCTATGCAAAGGAATATAGAGCCCTATTTCTCCTCTGCCGATGGTG
>JBGALP010000032.1:0-30083 GCA_044223805.1 Agriterribacter sp. | reverse complement strand
CCGGCTCCATGACCGGGGTATACGATTACATCATCTGAGAGAGGCATAATCTTATTCCTCAACGAATCAAATAACAATCCTGCTAAATAATGGGGCGTGATGTCGGCTTTTACTTTTTGAACAAGATCAGGTCTCCCTACATCTCCAATAAATAAAGTATCGCCGGTGAATATGGCAACCTCTTTGCCCTGTTCATCTTTTAACAGGTAAGTTGTTGATTCCATAGTGTGACCCGGTGTATGTAGCACCTTAATAATTACACTTCCAAGTTTTAGTTCTTCGCCATCTGTAGCAATATGCGCAGCATAGCCAGGCGCAGCCGTAGGACCAAATACAATGGTTGCACCGGTTTTTTTTGCCAGTTCCACATGTCCGCTCACAAAATCCGCGTGAAAATGCGTTTCCAGAATGTATTTAATTTTCGCATTGTTCATTGCTGCTTTTGCAATATAAGGCGCTGTTTCTCTCAAAGGATCTATTATTAACGCTTCACCATTACTTTCCACATAGTAAGCGGCTTCTGCCAAACAGCCAGTATAGATTTGTTCTACTTTCATAATTAAATGTTCAAAAATTTAATAATTGTGTTTAATTCACTCTTTATATCTAAAGCCTGCCATTATTACGGGCATCTTGTTTTGCATTTATACATTATCATAGCAACATTTATTTACATCAAAGTTCACTAATTCTATACCTGCTTGTGTACGTTTAGTTACATAACCGCATGATTTATATCATGAAAAAGCATTCCCATCATCATTGCAAATAATCTGCCCAAAAGATTTTTATTGTGATAAATATCATTTACTACACGCAGAGACTTACTAACTATGCAATGCTTACAGAAAAGATCATCCAACTGTTTGATAACAGCCGTATAAAAAATTATGCAATTACAAAAAGCAAAGAGGCTTATGCCAAAGTAATCACTAATGGAGAGAGTAGTTTTATATTCTCCGTTCCTTTGACTATGCGACACTTTAATTTTGGGGCAGTCATTTTCCTACATACAATACTGTAATGCAAATACGTTGGGTATGGTATGAATTTTCTTTGTCCGCTTGCATTTATAAGAAATCTGTACTTTCCATTAATGCAAGTTGCAAAGTATATCCTCTCCCTTTTTTGCCAACCTGGGGTTTGGACAGTGAATATTATTGTTTAACAAATTGTGCAACCATTTTTTTATTACCATCCTTTATAATCACAAAATACACTCCACCACTTAAGCCTTCAATATTAATTCTGTATGAGTAGGGGTGCGACATAAATGTTTGTTCCTGTAGTTTTTTGCCGCTCATATCTACAATCTGAAATACCGCTTTATTGAAACCGTTTTGTTTATTATAATGAATATCCAAATAGGTTTGAGCCGGATTGGGACTTAAGATTAATGAAGGCGCCAGAGGTAAATTGATACTAATGGTGTTGCTGTATTTGTATTTTCCATCAAGGTCTTTTTGTTTTAGCCGGTAATACAAGTTGTGTGTTGAAAGCATAGTTACTTTTTCATCATCAAAAGTATATTCATGTATTCCCGAAGTATTATTTGCAGAAACGCTTGCTATAAAAACAAAATGATCTCCATCTGTGCTTCTTTCCATATCAAATCCAAATGCATTGTTTTCATGATCGGTTGTCCACTGCAACAGTACATTATTACTTTGCAGTTTGCCGGAGAATGAAAGCATCTGCAGTGGAAGCGCTTCAAAATTTCTATTTGAAAAATAGAAAGTAGAAAAAGAGCTAATGGTGGATGTTAGTATCCATCCGAAGGGATACTCCTCATAAGCAGTTGGAACAGGAGAAGCATTTGTAACGTTAGGTGAACATGGATAAGCGCTTTTAAAAATGGCAACGTCACTTATGCCTGTGATACCTGAATTAGGGTGGGCTTTAAGCAAGTCCAATTCCCTGTTGGTAATATAAAGCCTTATATCAACCGGGTTTCCAGGCACGGGCTGTAGGCCTGGTGTAATAGTGATGTTACGGTTAAGATAGGGTCTGCCCATACCATCTGTTCTTACCTCACCATTATTTACATATGCCCCCACTGAAAGCATTCCAAGATTATTACCATGAGGCTGCACTTCTGCCAATACACCTCCAGCACTATCTACAATAGATAACCACTGATTATTATTAGAGTGATCAACTGCAATGGAAGGATAATCTTTGCAATTACCAGGCAAAGGCGATGACACCAATGCTGGCAGTACCAACAAGTCTGATATGCCTGATACCATTTCCTGCTTGGGGGTTACTTGCCCGGTATAAGCATTCCATTCAAATAAAAATCTATTTTTAAACCCGTAAAGATTACCACCAGACAAAGCCAGCAATCGCCCTGATCCACTTCCCAAATTGGTAAGATCTGCTTTTTTGGTGTATCCATTATTTGCGGACGAAGGATCAAACTCAAAAAGCACTCCTTCATTATTTGCACCTCCCGCGTAAGTAACACCATATAATTTCCCGTCCTTTTCTATCAAATTGCCAATGGGATTAGCTCCATCTGCCGCGTTGTCAAAATCATATTTGATCACAAAATCATTAGTGGCAGGATCCCATTCAAATAAAGCGCCCGTGAGTGAATCACTTGCCGGGGGATTTCCATAAAAGGCAATGTCGGAGCTACCACTGCAAACGCCATAAAACTTACATCCTACCAGCACCATGCTGCCTGTAGGTCGTCCTTTATCTTCTCCTGGAAATAATACTTTCCAGGTAAAAGTGTTAGTGCAGGGATTCCATTCAAAAATGCCCCCATCATTAGCGGGGCCAAAAGTCATGCCGTATAGCAAACCACCTTTCGCCGTAAGGGCACCAGAAGGAAGCTGTCCTGTAAAATCATATTTGCGGGAAAATATATGTTGAACAGGATCCCACTGAAAAAGGTATCCCCATTCCGGTTCTTGTACAAAGTGCGTAGAGATACCGTAAAACATTTGCCCTTCAAGTGTCATCGCATTTTTTACCGGCACACTAATATCCATTCCATCCAGTTGGCCAACCACGGTATCAAGGTTTAGTACAGGGTCGTATTCAATAATCTGTCCACCTTCACCAACAATGCTATAGAATTTTCCATTGAAGAAATTTAATGACTCAGGAAAAATGGGATATGGCCTGGAAATTTGATGCCGCGTTTGAAAATTATTGCCTTCAGCATTAAAACTTACCACGTAACCTCTGGCTATAGAAGTTGTATCCTGCCAGGTGGTTGTCCAAAGCTGTTTTACACCCTGTGCAGATAAAATGGCTGAGACAAATATGCACAAAATTGTAATTACCTGTTTCTTCTTCATTGGCACAGATTTTTACGTGATAAAAACGCATCAAAGGGCAACAGATAAGAGGAACTTAAAGAAATAAAAGCCAGGTATTTTTATGGCCGTTATGAAGACCAAAATTTCAATAAAAAAAAGGCTGAGCCAATGATTTGAATCAGCATTTAATGTGATTATCGTGTAAATATAAATCGCTGTAAATGCAAAAGAAATAACCCTTCCGATACATTTGCTTCAAATTTTATCAGCGATTATTTGGCAGTGATATTGATTGGAATGACAAAGTGTACTATAAATTCCACACTACTTTCTCAAATACCATATTTGTCGCTTTGATACCTTGATGGCATTGTATTTGTCTATGTGCGGGCATGAAAAAACTATTTTTTGTTATGCTGGTGGGCGCTATGGCCTGCACCAGCGTTATGGAAGCAAAAGCGCAAGTACGTACAACTGTTGCGCATACACGCAAAACAACAGATGGTCCTGTTAGCCCTGTAAGCGTTGGTAGTGTTACCCTTAATTTAGGCATTGGCGTGGGATCTGAATATCGTGGCGATTATTACAGAACGCCTTTGGGTATGAAAGCCGCGGTAGAATGGGGATTATGGCACGCCGGACCCGGTACTATTACATTAGGTGCAGAAACCGGTGCATCTTTTTCTAACGGCGGGCCGCATTACGATAATTATCGCGCCAGTACCATAGTAGCAGGGATGCGTTCGGCATGGCACTATGGCTGGAAGGTAAGAGGACTTGATACCTATGCGGGCTTGTCTGCCGGCATTGGCTTTAAGCGTACGAGGTACCGCAACCAGGAGCAATATGATTACACTGATGTAATTCCCACACCTGGAATATTCGTAGGTGCATCTTATTTTGTTTCGCCAAGGTTTGGCTTTAATGCCGAAGCGGGATACGATATAACAAACCTCCAATTGGGTATTATCTTCAAATTAAAATAACCATTTCTAATAAATGGTATACACAGGGGCAACAGGAAAAGTTGTCCCCTTTTTATTAAATACTCCTTAGCAAAAATGCTTATCTTAAAAAGGTAAATTCGCAATGAAACTGTAGAAAGCAAAGGGTCGACGAAACTTTAGTGAATGTAAAAAGAAAGAAGGAATCATTCAAGCCAACTAACACAATACCTACATAAATAGTTACATAACTAAAAAACCGCAAACACAATGTGAATGCGGTTTTTTATTTTCATTGGTCGGGAGGACAGGATTCGAACCTGCGACCCCCTGGTCCCAAACCAGGTATTCTACCGGGCTGAACTACCTCCCGAGTCCTTACAGAACCAAAACGTTTCTGAAAGGGTGGCAAAAGTAATGGAATGCATAATAACTGCCAAAAGATGTTTGCTTTTTTAGTTTTTTTAAGTGATTCCTATATCTCTGCGATAGCAGCGATATAGTTTGTTTATCAATACATACCCTGGTCTGTTTAAGATAGCGCAAGTGCAGGTTGACTCCGGATAAAATGGCTATCTTGACGAACAAATGATGCGCTTAAAAATAGTACAGCCTGCAGCATTCTACCCTATTTATTCATCAGCCTGTTTGAAAAAGATTATATGAAAGGACTTTTTGCAAGAATACTATGCACGTTTTTTTTGCTTTGCCTGTTTTATTGTGGAGCCGCCCAGGTACAACAAATCAAAATTATACTACCGCAAAACCATGGAGCAGTGTTGGATAACACCAAAAAAATACTGGAAAAGCAGCTTACCAAAAGAGCCAATGTTACCATAACAAATGACAGCACCGCGCAATTTACAATAGCATTAATAACGGAAGCAGGCAACACTCCCGAGGCGTTTAGCATCAGCAGCAAAGGCACCAACTTTGTGCGGATTACAGGAGCCGATGAAGCCGCTGTATTATATGGCGTGGGGAAATTTCTCAGAACATCCCGATACAGTCAGCAGGGTTTTACACCCGGATCGTGGCGCGGCACGTCGGCTCCAAAAGGAAAAGTAAGAGGAATATATCTTGCTACACATTTCAACAACTTTTATGAAGCAGCGCCCATTGAAGTGGTGCAACAATATGTGGAGGAACTGGCTTTATGGGGCATTAATCACCTGGTAATTCATTTTGCTACCTGGCAGTATACTTCTTACTATGATGCTGATGCACAAAAAGCGCTTACCCGCAGCAGGCAGATAATGGGTATAGCAAAAGCATGTGGAATGAAAGTAGGTTTGCTGCAGGTGCCAAACCAGGGTTTTAAGTTTACAAAAAAAGAATGGCTTAATACGCCTGTGCCAGACGCGCTAGGAAGAAGAGGTCATTTTGGAACCAACCTCAATCCATCTAACGCACAGGCAAATGCACTACTGAAGGAAAACTGGGCATACCTGCTGGATCAATTTAAAGATATTGGTTTAGACATTATGGCTTTCTGGCCTTATGATGAGGGAGGCTGTGGTTGCGACCAATGCTGGCCATGGGGCGCCCGTGGTTATCCTGCATTGTGTAAAGAATTGTCGGCAATTACCAGCGAAAAATTTCCGGGCATCAACATCATTCTCTCCACATGGATGTATGATACACCACCTGCAGGAGAATGGGAAGGATTAACCAGGTTTTTGAACAAAGAAAATAACTGGGTTAATTATATTATGGCTGATGCTCATGAAGATTTTCCTACTTATCCATTACAGCAAGGTATTCCTGGTAATCTTCCTTTGTTAAACTTCCCTGAAATCAGCATGTGGGGACAAGGTCCATGGGGCGGTTACGGAGCCAACCCGTTACCTAACCGGTTGCAAACTTTATGGAATCAAACCAACAACAAGGTATCAGGAGGCTTTCCTTACTCTGAAGGCATTTACGAAGACCTCGATAAAGTAATCTGCGCTCAATTATACTGGGATGGAGCCCGCAAAACTTCGGACATCGTAAAGGAGTATATCGGTTATGAATACTCGCCGGATGTTGTAGATGTACTAAGCCAGGTTATTGATATACTCGCCGGATGTTGTAGATGTACTGAGCCAGGTTATTGACATACTGGAAGTAAATCACAAACGCAAACAAATTAAGGCAAGCGCCATTAAAGCTTTTGATCTTGTAAAAGAAGCAGAATTAAAACTAACTCCTCCAACACAACAATCGTGGCGTTGGCGCATATTATATTTAAGGGCATTAATTGATAGTGAGCTGTATAAACGAAATGGAAAACCGGAAGGCGAAGTATTAAAGAATGCCTTTAATGAACTTACTGAAATTTACCACGCGCAAAATGCACACTCCATGCCCATACATCCACCGGTAATACAATAAGCGTTATAGTTTGTACTATGATGTTATAGTTGAACCCTCAATCTGCCCTTATTTCACCAGGTCGCCCTTTACAATCGCATCAGTTCTGTCTCAGACAGTTTTGTATTATAGCGTGCGGCTATCAGGCGGTCGTAGGCATCTTCGAGGCTTTTTTGTGCTTCGCGCAATTCAAGAAAAGTTGATACACCGAGTTTAAATCTTTCAAGTGCTATAAATACATTTTCTTTAGCAAGCTCGATATTATCTTCTTCCAGGCGTAACGTACTTACCTGGAACTGGTAATTATAGTACCCCGCTTTTATCAATACATTCACCTCATTTTTTACAAAATAAATGCTGTTCTTTATCATTTCTTTACCAGCAGGCGTTCATGTAATTCAGTATGGGCACGTTGGCAGTAAAACCAAAATTGTATCCTTTATTGCGACTGAAGACAGCCGCGTATGGATTAATATTATTTACGTTATCGTTTCGTGTAAAATTGTAAGCAGACACAAACGATATAGCTGGCCAACGTGTTGCCTCCACCTGTTTTAATGAGAGTTTTGAAATGTCTACACTTTTCAGGGCTTGCAGAATAGCAGGACTGGTAGCTTCAATATTGTTCTGTATATCTTCAATGGTAAGGTTATCCTGGATAGGAATACTGTCAGATACCATACTGCTCGGGCAACAGCATTCCGGTAAGCTGATTAAGCCGTTCTTTTGATTGCGCCATTATAGATTGCTGCTGTAGCCGGGTAGCTTTCTGCGCGTTTAAATCCACCTTCGCCTGTAATAATTCGGGCTTTGTACCTAACCCAACAGATAATTTTCTATCGGCCAACTTTACCCTTTCTTCATTGATTGACATCTGCTCTTCTATCGCCTTAAGCTGTTGCTTTTGCCGCACAATAATATAATAGGCATTAATTACTTCAGCCGTTGAATTGATCACCTGGTTTTTTACATTCAGCTTACCAAGGTTAAACAATTCATTGATCTTATCCTTGGTGGCAAACATGGCAAGCCCATCAAACAATACCCAATTAAGATTTACAGATGCATTAAGGTTTGTTGTTTTAATACTACTGCCTTCTACTTGCGGGCGCCCATCAAATTCCTGCTTTTGGGCAGATGTTGTTTTCACCCTTCCTACTGTACCGTTTACCGTTGGTAAGAATCCGCTATAAATATAATGTTGGTCTACGCCCGCAGCAACAGAATCGTTACGCACCAATAAAATATCAAAATTATTTTTCAGCGCGGCTGCTATAGCATCCTGCAGCGTAATCATCTGCTGCGCATGCGCTGTTATGCCTGCACACAAAATAACCAGAACAATACAACATCTTCTTTTTATTTGCATAGTGTATTATGCTCTTTTTTCTTCGGTAAAATATTCGTCAATATGGCTTTCATGTTTTCTGGCTGAAAGAAAACTATACATAGCGGGAATAACAAATAATGTAAGCACCAATGAAAAGATGATACCTCCTACAATTACAATACCCAACGGTATACGGCTGGTTGACGCAGCACCTATGGATAAGGCCAAAGGTAAAGCGCCGAGCGCCATCGCCAGGCTCGTCATCAATATCGGTCTCAGCCTTGCCACTGCAGCATCTATCACCGCCTGTGATTTTGCCATGCCGGTCAGTTGTTTCTGATTGGCAAACTCTACAATAAGAATACCATTTTTAGTAACCAGCCCTATAAGCATAATCATGCCTATTTGAGAAAATATATTTAAAGTTTGACCAAATACCCAAAGCGACAGCACCGCCCCGGCAATAGCCAGAGGAACGGTAAACATGATAATGAAGGGATCTATAAAACTTTCAAACTGCGCCGCCAGCACTAAAAATATAAGCGCGAGCGCCAACACAAACGCGAACGTGTATTTCCCGAACTTTCAGCAAAATCGCGGGAAGAACCCGATAGAGCGATGTAGCAAAAGTATCATCCAGCATTTTATCCCCGATAGCTTTCATAGCTTTAATGCCATCACCCAGGGTGTTGCCCGGGGCAAGCCCCGCGGAAATTGTAGCTGATTTATACCTGTTGAAATGATAAATAGTAGGCGGTGTGGTACTTTCTTTTACCGTTACCAGGTTATCAAGTGAAATGTTTTCATTCCGCTGGTTGCGCACGTAAATATTGCGGAGGTCGGTTGGTTTATTCCTGTCGTCGCGTGGCACCTGTCCAATAACCTGGTATTGCTTACCATCTTTTGTAAAATAGCCAAGCCGCCCATTACTGTAAGCCAATTGTAATGCCTGTGAAACCGCGTCAATACTTATTCCAAGCGCGCTGGCTTTTAAGCGGTCAACCGTCACCGATAGTTCCGGCTTATTAAATTTAAGGTCAATGTCAACGCCCTGGAAAACGGGGCTTTTGCCTGCTTCTTCAAGGAATTTCGGAAGCACTTCAGTAAGCTTATTAAAATTATTATTCTGTATAACAAACTGCACGGGTAACCCTCCTCTCCTGTTTACCGAAATGGTTTGTTCCTGTATAGGAAAGGCGCGTCCTTCGGTAAATTTGGGAAGGTTCCGGCTCACCATGTCTACGATCTGTTGCTGAGACAATGGTCGCTGATCAGGATCAACCAGCATTACCCTTACAAATCCGGTATTTACAGCGCCGGCACCCGAAAACCCGGGAGCTGTTACGGTTAGCGCGGTTTTAACCCCTTGTATAGAATCCATTACCAATCCCGTAAGTTTATCAATAAACCTGTCGGTATATTCAAAAGAAGAACCTTCCGGCATGGTTACCTGCAATCTGAACTGGTTACGGTCTTCCATAGGCGCTAACTCAGACTGGAGATCTTTACCTATAAACCATATTATAAATCCGCATAAACCCACTACTATTAAAGCTATCCAGCGCAACTTCATAAAACCCTGCAGCAAACGCTGATAGCCGTTTTCCATTCCTTTAAAAAACGGTTCGGTCACCCTGTAAAACCAGCCGTGCTTATGCACACTTTTTGTCATTTTTACATTTAGTACAGGCGTTAACGTTAGCGAAACAAAGGCAGACACCAGCACCGCGCCGGCTACTACTATGCCAAATTCGCGAAACAAGCGGCCCACAAAACCCTGTAAAAAAATGATGGGTAGAAATATTACCGCCAGGGTAATAGAAGTAGCAATAACCGCGAAATAAATTTCCTGCGAGCCCTGCTTGGCTGCTTGCCATTTATTAAGCCCCTGCTCCATTTTTTTATAAATGTTTTCCGTTACCACAATGCCATCGTCTACCACAAGCCCGGTGGCTAATACAATGCCCAGCAGACTTAATACATTAATGGTAAACCCACTCAGGTACATGATAAAAAAAGCGGCGATCAATGAAACCGGAATGTCAATTAAAGGCCGGATCGCAATAATCCAGTCGCGAAAGAACAAGTAAATAATCAGTACTACCAGCACTATAGAAATCAGCAATGTTTCTTCTACTTCGCTGATAGAGCGTTTAATAAAAACCGTTTGATCTAATGCGATATCCAGTTTAATATCATCAGGTATTTCTTTTTTTAGCTGGTTAAACCGCTTGTAAAATTCATTGGAGATTGCCACATAGTTGGAACCCGGCTGCGGTATTAAAGCCAATGCTATCATTGGCACACCATTCAGCTTCAATACGGTTTCTTCGTTTTCGGGGCCAAGTACAGCTTCACCAATATCCTTCAGCCTGATAATACTGCCTGCCGTACTTTTTATAATAATATTATTAAATTCTTCTTCAGTAGTAAGTCTTCCAAATGTGCGCACCGTAAGCTCTGTATTATACCCCGCAATTTTACCTGAAGGGAGTTCTACATTTTCTCGGTTTAAAGCGTCCTGCACGTCCTGAAAAGTAAGATTATACGCATTTAATTTTGAGGGATCGAACCAAATACGCATCGCGTATTTTTTTTCTCCCCAGATTTGTATACCACTAACTCCGGGAATAGTTTGTAACCGCTCCTGTAATACGTTTGTAGCATATTCTGTTATCTGTAGCTGGTTGCGGGTATTGCTTTGCACCGTCATGGAAATAATAGCATCAGAACTGGCATCAGCTTTTGAAACAACCGAAGGTGCATCCAGATCCTGCGGCAAACTTCGTTGTGCCTGCGACGCTTTATCTCTTACATCATTAGCGGCAGCTTCAAGGTCAACGCCAAGTTCAAACTCAACAGTAATATTGCTTGTACCCTGGCTACTGGATGATGTAATGTTTTTAATACCTGGTACCCCGTTAATTGATTTCTCCAGCGGTTCAGTAATCTGCGATTCAATAATATCGGCATTAGCGCCGGCGTAACTGGTGCGAACATTTATAATAGGAGGATCAATGGCAGGATAATCCCTGACACCCAGGAAAGTAAAACCAATAACACCAAATACGATGATCAGTATGCTCAGCACCGTTGCTAATACCGGACGCCTCAAACTTAATTCGGAAATGTTCATTAGTTTATTTTACTGAGTTGTATTTGAGAATTCGGTTTTACCGCCATCAATCCGCTAACCAACACAGTATCTCCAATATTAATGCCACTGACAATCTGGATATACACAGAGTCTCTTATACCTGTTACTACCGGAAGAAATTTTGGAGCTCCATCTTTAACTACAATTACCTGTTTGCCTTTGCTTAGGGGTATAATAGCTTGTGTTGGCACTATAAGTGCACTGTTATTTTTTGCAAGGTCAAGTTTTACTTCAGCAAAAGCGCCCGGAACCAATGAAGCGTCATCACCTTCCACTTTTGCTTTTACCGAAAGCGTGCGGGTATTTGCATCTATAAAATACTCCGTAGCTATTACGGTAGCAGCAAAATTTTTTAACGCGTTGCCCGCAATGGAAAAGCTTATTTTTTTTCCGGGAATAAAATCAGTACTGTATTTTTCCGGTACAGTAAATTGCAGTTTCAATTGGTTTACCTGCCGGATGGTAGCTATAAGATCTGTGGGGGAAACATAGGCTCCGAGGCTGATATTCCTTAACCCGATGCGACCACTGTATGGCGCTCTTATTTCTGTTTTCGCGATATTAACTTTTACCAGCTCAATATCCGCTTTATTGTTGTTTACCTGCAGTTCGCTCAGATCAACATCCTGCTGGCTTATACCCTGTATTTTTAGTAAAGCATTGTACCGTTCAACCGTTTTTTCATTGATCTCTAACTGTACTTCCAGTTTTTTCAATTGTGCCTGCAGATCACCATCAAACAATTTTACAAGTAATGCTCCTTTTTGTACAAAACTCCCCTCTTTAAAATTAATGCTAACTACCCTGCCTGGAATTTCGGAACGCACATCTGTACCTTCGGCGGGCATGAGCGAGCCGGCTACTTTAATATCTTCGCTCAGTGCCGTTGTTTTAGCCACAAACGCATCTGCTATTACTACCCGTTTTACAGGTTGGGTGGGCTGAACAGCAGCCTTTTCTTTTTTTTGAGAGCAGGCAACAATACAAAGTATCAGAGGGGCAAATGCGTATAAATTTCTCATCAACCGCGAAACTAACAAAATTTGCAGTTGAAACGCAGCAGGTGCCCTTTTTGGTAAGGTTAATTAATGTTAACGCAAGGCTTCTTCCCCCACCTACTTGCCTCATAATGCTGCGGGGACGTGGCGATGTTTAATAAAACCTAACGTCAACTATGCTATTCTTCCCGGGCACCGCCCGAAACAAGAAGAGGCACAGAGCTGAGGCTATTCCTTTCTTATTAACCTCCCCGATATGTTTAGCGATTCAGTTACTCCGCACGGAGTGACTTTACCGGGTTAGCTCCGGCAGCTTTTAGTGCTTTTACGCCAACCGTAAACAAAGCTATTGCAAACGTAATTACTGCTGCCAGTACAAAAATCCACCAATGTAACGGTGTGCGGTAGGCGAAACTCTGTAACCAGTTGGTCATAATATAGTAGCCGGCAGGCAGCGCAATACAGGTGGCTATTACAACCGGTTTTAATAAATCGGTTGATAGCAACACAACTATGTTTTGCGTTGATGAGCCTAATACTTTGCGAACACCTATTTCTTTTGTGCGCCTGGCTGCCGCAAAAGACGCCAGACCAAACAAACCCAAACACGCTATAAAAATGGCAAGCCCCGAAAATATGCTGAGGATATTTTGCTGGCGCACATCTTTTTTGTACAACACATCAAACTTCTGGTCGAGAAAAGTATATTCAAAAGGATAAGCAGGAGCCACTTTATTGTAAGCTTCTTTAACGGTTTTTAATGCTCCCGGAATATCTCCGCCTTTGAATTTAACAAGCGCTACCCTCCTGTCTTCATTAGGCGCTATAACCAGTGCATCCATGTTTTCTTTGAGTGAGAGAAAATTAAAGTCTTCCGTTACGCCAATTATTCTTCTCCGTGCCGTATCCCGCACCGTATTTCTTATCCATTTACCTATTGCCTGTTCAGGTGTAAAACCAAATTGCTTAGCTGCGCTACGGTTGATAAGTATAGCCTCCGCCGTATCGGTGGCATATTGAGGAGAAAAATTTCTACCAGCTATGATTTTTACACCAAGTGTTTGAACAAATCCAAAATCAGTAAACTCCGTACGTGATTTCACTAATTCCTGCCTGCCTTCTACTTCAAAAGTTTGCCCATCAAAAAAACCGCCGGGTTCGCCCGACATCATAGCAACGGACTGAATATTATTTTTTCTACTTAATTCTTCTTTGAACGCATCCATGTGATCGTAAAAATCTCCATTATCAATCGGTATGATTATAGTATGTTCTTTATCATAGCCCAGTTCTTTTTTTCTTACATAATCCATCTGGCTAACAATAACAATGGTGCCTACAATAAGTAATACCGTAATGCTGAACTGTACTACCACTAATGCCTGCCTGAAAAACGATCCTCCTTTGCCTAATTTTAATTTCCCCTTCAATGCTTGTATAGGAGAAAATGCAGAAAGAAAAAATGCCGGGTAACTCCCTGCAAGAAATCCTACTACTAATATAACTCCCAGTAAAAAAAGATAAATATTTATAGCGTTCCACGAAGCTTTTAGTTCGTAACCGAGCAGGTTACTATATACCGGCATCAATAATTGCAACAACCCTATAGAAAGCATACAGGATATGCCAGTAAGCAAAACAGACTCGCCGATAAATTGCCAAACGAGGTGATTGCGCAATGCGCCCATTACTTTACGTAGCCCTACCTCTTTTGACCGCTCTACGGCCCGAATGGTAGAAAGATTCATAAAATTAATGCAGGCAATCAGCAATATCAGCACTGCAATAGAAAGAAAAATATATACCACTTTTTCATCACCATGTTTTGCGGTTGAATAAGCAGAAGACTCTTTAAGGTAAACATCACCCACAGGTGTAAGCGAAATAGAGAAATGCATTCCATATTGCGCCATATCTTTCCCCATATACTTATTCATGAATGCGGGAAATTGCCGCTGTAACTTATTTTTATCTGCGTGTTCATCCAGCAATACGTAAGTAAAATTGTTATTGTTGATCCACCTTTTAAAGAACTCTTCGTTATTAAGGTTTGCGATGGACCTAACCATGTCAAAATCGAGATGTGAATTAAACGGCACATCTTTTACCACGCCTGTAACCTTTAATTGGTCTTTTTTATCAAGCGTTAACACTTTACCGATTGGGTCTTCATCACCAAAATATTTTTTAGCGGATGTTTCGGAGATCACAATACTGTTAGGATCCTGTAATACCGTTGCAGGATTTCCCTTTATTAACGGGAAAGAAAATAGTTGAAAAAAATCCGGATCAGCACGATATACTTTCTTTGACGGCCCGTTTTATCTCATTAGGAAAATCGTTCAGCAATGCAGGCGCGTATGGACCCGAAAGCCATGGCACGCTGGGTTTGGTAGAATCATAGATCCGCATTACTTCATAAATACGATCTCCGTCTTTATGAAACTTATCAAAGCTAAATTCATTCATGATAAATAAAAAGATCATCATGCATACCGTAATACCAATGGTAAGTCCCAATACATTGATGAAGGAAAAAACTTTATTCTTCATCAGGTTTCGCCAGGCGATTGTGAAATAGTTTTTTAGCATAAAAAAGGTATATGGTTTATGGTTTGAGGTTTAGCCTCACCCTCTTATCCCTCTCCTTTCAACGGAGAGGGACGGTGCTGCAGAATAAAGGCAATCAATACATCTACCACATTATCTGCACAATAAAACCAGTTACAATTCTAACCGTTGTGACATTATCAAACCGCCCAACACTGTATATTATCAACATCTATGTCCTTAGGCACCCCTCTCCCTGTTGGGAGAGGGGCTGGGGGTGAGGCTACTCCGTGCGCAAAGACTTCACCGGGTTAGCAACCGCGGCTTTAAATGTATTTATCCCTACCACTATGAATGTCAATGCAAACATGGTAACCCCCACAACAACAAAAAGCCAGAAACTAATAGTAACCCGGTAATCATAGTTTTTCAGCCAGGTATTCATCAGCCAGTAAGTAAGCGGCACTGCAATTAGAACCGCGATGATTACCAATCGTAAAAATTCTTTTGATATCAGCATAAGCAATTGCTGCACATTGGCGCCAAGCACCTTTCTAACGCCAATCTCGCGGAACCGCTTTTCAATGGTAAACGATGCTAATCCTGCAAGACCCAAACAGCAAATAAAAATTGCCAGTGCAGAAAAAATATTGGTAAGCTTTCCTATCAATTCCTCTGTTATAAATTTCTTTTGAAATTCCTGGTCAACAAACTTGTACTCAAATGGTACAGCGGCATTGTGCTTTTTAAATACCGTTTCTAAAAAAGCAATCGCTTTTTGCGGAGTCACTCCATTCTTAATACGCATAGTATTCATAGCCGAACCATTGGGATCAAAAACGAACAGCATAGGATACGCTGGTTCAAATGGCGACGTCATAATTATATTATCCGTCACTCCAATTATAGTATAGGTTCTTCCATACCGCATCTGCATCCCAACCGGGTTTTTGAGTTTCATTGCGTCAACCGCAGCTTTATTGAGCATCATAGAAGACGAATCTGCCGGTGTTCCCGTAAAATCATGTCCCTGCAATATTTTTACACCCATTGTTTTTGAAAAATCCACATCAGCGCCTAATCCTCCCATAATAACCTGCGCATTCTGCGGTTTACCTTCATAATCGGGTGCGCCGGTATTCCACCACACTTCTGTTATAGGTGATGAAGTTCTTGTTACACCAGATATTAAACCAGATGAAAGCAACTCCTGTTTTATAACACTAAAATTTTTATCGGTATCCGGCGAAGATGGAACCATTACGAGGTTATTGGGATTATAACCCATGCTCCTTTCTTTAACATGCTGTATTTGCTGGTAAACAATTATAGTAGCCGATATAAGCAAAATAGAAATTACAAATTGCGCCACAACCAATACATGTCGTGGCAATACTGTTTTTTTACCGGCAACCATTGTACCCTTTAACACTTTTACCGGCTTGAATGAAGAAAGATACAAAGCGGGATAACTACCTGCCACAAACGCAGTAAACAGGATAATGCAAAATGCAGTAACCCAAAAGAAAGGCTGCGCCGCATTAAATGAAAGTTGTTTATCTACTAATGTATTAAAGGAGGGCAGTAATAGAAAAACTGCTATTACCGCCAAAACAAAAGCTAATATTGTTAAGATAAATGACTCGCTGAAAAATTGCAGGATCAATTGCTTTTTGTTTGAACCCAGCGTTTTTCTTATACCTACCTCCTTAGCTCTTTTTTCACTACGCGCGGTAGAAAGGTTCATGAAATTAATGCAAGCTATAAGCAGAATGATAATAGCAATTATAGAAAACAGCCGCACATACTCAATCATTCCACCGGTATTTTTTCCTTTGTCAAAATCGCTGTACAAATGCCAGCGACTCATTGGAAAAGCAAAATAAGAGCTGATCTCATCATTGCCATGGGCTCTTTTTATTTTGGTTATACTTTTATTCAATAAGGCAGTGTCAACTTTGGGAGTAGTTAAAACAAATACATCCCACGAAGAATTTATCCATTCCTTCATTGCCCGTTTTGTACCTTCATCATCATAATTGAAAGGCATTAACCAATCAAACTGAAATGTAGAATTAGCTGGTGCATGTTTAACGATAGCGCTCACCTTAACTGTTTTGCTGTTTTCAACGGTAAGCACTTTATTTATAGGATCTTCATTTCCAAAAAATGCCTTTGCTGCATCTTCGGTAAGAATGATAGTATTGGGTTCTTTTAAAGCAGTGGCCGCATTTCCTTTTACAAACTCCCATGTAAAAACATCAAAGAAATGTTCACTGACTACATATCCCTTTTTGTTTAGCTTATTATTGTTGAACGCAAGCAGGTTTTGTTGTTGGTGTGTGGTAATAACCGCATGTTTTATTTGTGGGGAGCTATTTTCCAATTCACCCGCCAATGGCATAGCCATATTCCTGTCTGTAAAAACCTGGTTATTAAAATCACGGTTAGCTATAACCTGGTAAATATTATCGTAATTTTTCTGAAACCTGTCGTAAGTAAGTTCATCGTAAACCCACAACAAAATAAAAATAGTGCAGGCAATACCAATACTTAAGCCCAGGATATTGGTTATAGAAAATCCTCTATTTTTAAAAAGATTTCGCCAGGCGATTTTTAGATAGTTTTTTATCATAAAACATATTTATAGTTTTCTGTTTGTAGTTTATGGTTCGGAGCACAGCAAACTACAAAACATAAATTCCTAATTCTTCTATTCCGTTTTTAACGTCTTTACCGGGTTAGCCAAAGCCGCTTTAATAGTGGTATACCCAACTGTTATCCATGCAATGATCACCGATCCTGCTATTGTGGCTATAAAGAAACCCGCACCCAATGGAATCCGGTAGGTATACTGCTGCAACCATTGATGCATAAAATACCATGCAACAGGGCCTGATATCAAAAAAGCAATGATAATAAGGGTTGTAAATTCTTTAGAAAGCATGATAACAATATTGTGCACAGGCGCTCCCAACACTTTTCTTATCCCGATTTCTTTTCTTCGCTGAGCAGCAATAAACGCTATCAATCCATATAACCCTAAGCAGGAAATAAGAATAGCTATGCCTGAAAATATTTTATATAAAGCGGAAAGCTGATTTTCCTGTTTGTAATATGCAGCTAATGTTTGATCAAGAAAGTCATACTCAAAAACATAGTCAGGATAATGTTCATTCCAGATCTGCTGTAATGTTCCGATTACCTGTTTAGCTTTTGACATATCAATTTTAATATTGGCCATCTGGTAATTGTTCTTAATCGTTGTCATTACCGTTGGAGCAATCGCGTCCCGCAACGAAAAAGTATGATAATCCTTTACAACTCCCACTATAGCGCCTGATCTGCCTGCAACCTTAATAGGTTTACCTATTGCTTTGTTGGGATCCGATAAGCCCAGATTTCTTACCACTGTTTCATTTACTACAAATTCCCTCATGGTATCTGAAGGAAAATAAGTGCGGCCTGCTACCATCTTCAAATCATACAGCCCAAAAAAATCCGTATCTGCTGGTTTCATTTGCACAACCATACCGGGATTGGATTTATTATTTTCACTGGTCACTAAATCGGTAGCCCAATCACCTCCACCGGCTGGCGTAAAAATGCTGAAGCTTACTTGTTTTACACCGTTAATTTTGGCGATCTGATCCTTAATCATATCCATTTTAGTGCGGCTAAGACTATCTCCCGGAAAACTGGCATTAATAATTGCCTCTTTACTAAACCCCATATCCGCATTACGGAAGTAATTCATTTGAGCAGCCACTATAAGTGTTCCAATAATCAAGGCCTGTGCTATCACAAACTGAAAAACAACAAGCACTCTTCTCAATGAAATGCCTTTCGCATTTACCGCAATTGCGCCTTTAAGTACACTAATTGATCTGAATCCCGACAAAACCATTGCAGGGTAAAATCCAGACAGAAAAGAAACCACCGCAAACGCAATGACAACAGATAGTAAAAACTGTGAGCTGAGGATATCAGTAATATCTAAATGAATATCAAGCAGTGCATTCAAAAAAGATTTACACAAAACCACAATTAGTAAAGAACAAACCAGGGCGAATAATGTAGTAATACCGGTTTCACCCAAAAACTGCCATACCAATTGCTTCCTGTTGCTGCCCAATACTTTTCTTACGCCTACTTCTTTTGCACGGTTTATTGCATGCGCGGTTGTTATATTTATAAAATTTATACATGCAATCACTAAGAGAAAGATACCAATGATCTGTAATGCAAGAATAACATCCTTACTAAAAACACGTCCTTTGAGGTTGCCATATCTTTTATCAAAATGTATTTCGTTTAAAGGCTGCAACGAAAGGAAGTAGCCAGGATTAACAGGCCTGATATGCTTATTGGTAAATTGATCAATCAATGCATTGAAAGTAGAGAGGGATGCATGCTTATCAAGCTGTACAAAGCAATAATTCTGATCTGAGATGCTTCCCCAGTCATCTGAATTGCCCGATTTCAAAAGTGAAGCATATGAAACTACTATGCCTAATGGAAAATCGGTATTAGCAGGCGGATTATCAAGCACGCCTGTTACTTTCATCACTTCTCCATATAATTTCAGGGGCTTACCTATCGCATTCTGCCAGTCGCCAAAATATTTTGTTGCAATATCTTTTGTAAGCACAGCAGTATTTACATCGCTTAACGCTGTTTTTGCGTTACCTGCTACCATTGGAAAATGGAACATCTCAAAAAATTGGGGCTCTGCAATACAAACATCTTTTTCCTTAAATTTCTTTATTACAGACCCGTCTGGCGCAGTAGTACTTACCTGCACATTATAATCGCCATAAATTGCCGCTACCTTTTTTAACTGAGGCAGGTCTACACGAATGCCATTAGTAACCGGGAAGGGAACGCCTGTTCTGTACTCCCTGTTCTGCGCATCTCTGCCTATACGTACTACGCGATAAATCTGATCTTTATCCGCATGAAAATTATCAAAACTTTCTTCGTATTGGATCACTAAAAAAATTAAAAGAAAGGCGGCAAAGCCAACGGCAAGCCCGGTAATATTTATAAACGAATTAGCCTTATGCCGTTTTAGATTTCTTAGCGCTGTTTTTAAATAAGTTTTGAACATAAATAAATTTCAGATTTGAGATTTATGATTTGAGATTTAGCCTCACCGTCAAGAGTGAAACTATTCCGTTCGAAGCGATTTCACCGGATTAGCTACTGCAGCTTTTATTGCCTGGGTACTTACTACAATAACCGTTATTAACAAACAACCGATGGCGGCCGCTGCAAAAATCCACCACGTTAATGTTGTGCGGTAACTGTAATTATTTAACCAGGCGTGCATAAAATAATAAGATAATGGAAATGCCAACAGGAATGAAATAGCAACAAGTTGTATAAAATCTTTACTCAACAGATTCCACACATTAAATACGGATGCACCTAATACTTTGCGCACGCCAATTTCTTTTTTACGTTGTTCAGCCACGAATGAGGTTAATCCAAATAAACCTAAACAGGATATCACTACTGCCAGTATTGCAAAAATGCCTGCGAGTTTACCTACCCGTTCTTCATTGCCAAACTTAGCTGCATAATCATCATCTATAAACATGTAATCGAAAGGCTGATCGGGATTGAATTTTTTAAATACCTGCTCTATTTTTGCTACAGCATCTTTTGCACTTACAGATGGATGCAATTTCAATAATGCCACATTTCCAGGGTTGGTCATCAGTTTATACACCACAGGTCTGGCTTCGTTGTATGGCGATTCTATCACCATGTTATGAATAACACCAATAACTTTCAAAGGATTATCCCACCACGTGATGGTTTTTCCCACGGGATTTGAAAGGTTCATATAACGCACGGCTGCCTCGTTTAAAATAACAGCGGACGAATCTGTGGAGAATTCTTTTGAAAACCCACGCCCTTCTTTTATTTGCCAACCTATTGTATTACCATAATCATAAGAAGCGCCTACTACACCAAAATCAGTAGACAACTCGGGATCTTTCTCCGGCCAGCTGATTCCACTTGTACTGTTCCAGATGCCCGTTGTAGGACTTTCAGCTTCTGCAATAGAGGTGATCACTCCTGTATGCACCAGTTCATCTTTTACCGCTCCAAAATGATCATGAATATTTGAGTTGGAAATATAAATATTAATAAGATTAGCACGCGAATAACCAACAGGCCTGTTCTTCGCATATTGAATCTGTTGATACACTACAGCAGTGCCAATAATAAGTGATACAGAAACGGTAAATTGCATTATCACCAGTACCTTACGCGGAACCGCTGCATAGCGCCCGGTCTTGAATGTTCCTTTTAATACTTTAACCGGTTTGAACGAAGACAAATAAAAAGCGGGATAACTACCGGCAATGAGCGCGGTAATAATAATAAAAGCAATGCTGCATATCCAGAACACAGGGCTGCTCCACAATACCTCCATTTGTTTGTCAGCAATCTGGTTGAATAGCGGTAACGCAGTCCAGGCAAATATCAGCGCCAGAGCAAAAGCGAATAATACAGTTAAAAAAGATTCACTGAAAAATTGCCCGATCAACTGTGAGCGTAAGGAACCCACAGTTTTTCTTATACCTACTTCTTTTGCGCGCTTTTCACTTTTAGCGGTGCTGAGGTTCATGAAATTGATACAGGCAAGCAATAAAACAAAAATGCCGATCAACACAAACATCTGCACATATTTAATAGCCCCGCCTATATTTCTGCCTTCTTTAAATTCGTCATACAAATGCCATTTATCCATAGGCATTAAAAAAAGTGCCGGTTTCTTTTTTTGTAAAAATGCATTTACTTTTTTGAGTTTTGCATCTTTTATTCTTGCTGACACTGTTTCAAAATCTACATTATCGTTTATTTCAGCAAACAACGATACAAAGTTTGGCCGCCATGGATCTTCTGTATTGCCTACCTGCGCATTCTTATAAAAAAAGTCCCATGAAGCAATAAAATTCAGTCCTGCAAAATTAGAATTACGTGGAAAGTCTTCATAAACGCCGGCTACTTTTAATGGAGGAAGTTGATCCGATTGAAGCATTTTGTTTATGGGGTCATCATTGCCGAAATAGGCTTTAGCGGCGGATGCGGAGATAATTACAGCCGTTGGATCATACAATGCATTCCGTTTTCCCTTCAGCATATTCAGGGTAAACATATCTGGCATTTCCTTCTCAAAAAAACCACCACGATCATTAAATTTTTTATCGTCTATAGTCATGATATGCTCACCCGAAACCGACATTACAATATGCTTAAAATCTGCGCCGTAATTGGCGCGTAATTCCTCGGCCAGCGGGTAAGGTACATTCCACCAGGTTTGCACTTCTCCATTATTGGTTACGTTTTGTATTACCTGGGCAATACGGTTATAGTTCTTATAATTTTTATTGAACGACAGTTCATCGCGCATCCACAAGCCAATTAATATAGCTACAGCCATGCCCGTTGAAAGCCCGATAATGTTTATAGCAGAATGCATTTTATCCTTAAACAAACTGCGCCAGGCTATTTTAAAATAGTTTTTGAGCACACGAAAAGTTTATAGTTTATTGTTTGAAGTTTATAGTTAAAAAACGAAAAACTATAAACAACAAACTTCAAATGTTTTTATTCTGTTCTTAAACTTTTCACTGGATTCATGGATGCGGCTTTAATAGATTCGTAACTTACCGTTAGCCATGCAACCAATAACGATAGTATTGTTGCCACGAAAAACACTGTCCAGCTTACCTCTATTCTGTAAGCAAATCCATTCAGCCATTTATTAATAGAAACCCAGGAAAGCGGTATAGCGATTACCGCAGCTATCAATACTAATTTTGTAAAACTGGAGGACAATAAATACACTACATTAAATACCGAAGCACCCAACACTTTTCTCACGCCAATTTCTTTTCTCCGTTGTTCGGCTAAAAAGGCAGATAAACCATACAACCCCAGGCAGGAAATAAAAAGAGCCAGTATGGTAAATATGTTAAAGAGTTTTCCCATTTGTTGCTCACCCTTATACATGCTAGCCAAATCCTGGTCTATGAACCCAAAGGAAAATGGAACAGCAGGATTAAGAGATGCATTTATTTTCTCTAATGCTTTGATTGACGCTTCTGTGGTTCCTGGCTTTGCACGAATAACAACCATTCCTGCTCCCTGGTAATAACGAATAATCAAAGGATCAATAGCTTGTTGTACAGGCTTAAAATTAAAATCCTTTACCACGCCTACTATCATTCCTTTAATTCCCCACTGTGTTATCATTTTCCCAACTGCGGTTTGATCTGTAAAACCCATTATTTTTGCCGCCTTCTCGTTAATGATGTAATTATTGGAATCAGCTTTAGAGTTCTTAAAAAATGTTCTTCCATTTATTATTTTCATTCCAAAAACATCAAAAAAAGTATCGTCGGCTGCCATGTGCGCAAACATAACAGATTGTGTTGGGCTCTTTCCATCCCAGCTTACCGCATCGCTTGCATTCAACATATTGGTCGGCAAATCGTCAGTAATAGTAAAGTCGCTGGTAACAGCATTATTCTGTAAAGCTATTTTTAAAGCATCTTTTTGGTTAGACAAATCTCCCATAATGGGCATGTACAACAGGTTTGACTTTTCAAAACCCAGGTTCATGTTTTTAATAAACCGGAGTTGTTGATATACCACAATGGTACCTACCAACAATATAATAGAAACTACAAACTGCAAAACCACTAATCCATTTCTAAAAAAATTTGCGCCGTTCATTTTCTCTGTTCCGCCTTTCAAAACTTTTACCGGTCTAAAAGCAGAAAGAAATAAAGCGGGATAAGAACCTGAGATCAAACCAGTAGTCAACATTATACTAACAAACAATAAGATCAACTTCCAGCTAAAAAACTGTTCTATTACTTCTTCTGCTGTAAGATTATTAAACAACAATTGGAACAGAAATACCAGCAGCACTGCCAGGCAAAGAGAAATGAAAGCAATAAATGCTGATTCACTAAGAAACTGTAATATAAGTTCAAAACGCCGTGCGCCTACTGTTTTCCTTAACCCTACTTCTTTTGCGCGGCGAGCCGATCTTGCTGTAGCAAGGTTCATAAAATTGATACAAGCAACACCCAATACAACAATCGCAACAATAAAAAATATTTGCACATATAAAGCATTCCCCTGGCCTGCAAAATCGCCCTGGTAATGTGCACCAAGGTGAATATCGGCAAGTGGCTGCAAATGATAGTTTGCAGTCATTTCATTTTCAGAAACATGTTTTTTAAAAACTTCGTTTATCTGATTTTCAAGTTTGGCTATAGCAACAGGAGAAGACTGAAAACTTTTATCCAGTTGAATGTATCCATAAAAACTAAAGTTAACCCACGTACCACTTTTTAAATCATTATTGGTTTGAGCAATAGCCGACACAGGCATGAGAAAATTAAACTGCAAATGCGAATTTGCAGGTATATTTTTCAACACTCCCGATACAACAACATTTCTATTATTATTTATACGTAATATTTTACCCATGGCATCTTCATTACCAAAATACTTTTTTGCCATATTTTGGGTGATAACTATTCCGTCTGGCCGGGATAAAGCAGCAGCGATGTTTCCTTCTGCTAAAGGAAATGAAAATATTTGCAGAAAGGTAGAATCAACATAATAAACACCGTCTTCCAAAAACTTCTTTGCACCAATTCCTAATATATGTGTTTCAGGATAACCTATTCTGGCAATATTTTTAACTACCGGTAATTTTTCCTTTAATTCAGGAATCATAACCGGAGGAACAACAGCTGCATTAAGACCCGAAATAGATGCGGTAACACGATAAATATTATTCACATTTTCGTGAAAACGATCATAACTTTTTTCATTCTGAACCCACAACAGAATCAAAATACTACACATCATTCCAATAGCAAGTCCAGCTATATTGATGGCTGAAAAAGCTTTATGCCGAACGATATTCCTCCAGGCAATCTTAAAATAATTCCTAAGCATACAGCGACTAACAATTTATAATCTGAAAACGGAGATTTGAGATTCAGGTTCGACGGCAGGTCTGAAATACTCGCATTGCAAATACTTCATCCCTCCTCATTCTCAAATTATGCATCAATTCATCTTTTTACCACTGTACTGAAAAAAGCATGGATCTTTTACAGCCAACCGGGCAGCAATTTTTTCAAATACATTTTCAAATTCCTTATTCAACTTTGCTGGCGGCGCATTCCAGAATATTTGGATGACCTGCAAATAAGAGCGAAGACTCTCATTTGTTTGTGCCATTCTATTCAATGTTTCCAATTGCTGCTCAGAGGCTTCTCCGCAAAGCTTATCTCCGATCAATACCCACACAGAGTCGTTTTGCATACTATGGATTTTACAGTGTGAATCTTAATTAAAAAAGCATGCCCATTTTTATTTTATTGATACAGAAGGCTTTAGCATCCAGGAAGGATATGGCATTGTTCGCTTTTGATACAGCAGGTGTTTGATTTTGACAATGCCCACGCAGTTCCAATAAACAATACAATTTTATCGGAGTAAAACAACTTATCCTGATAAGCAAGTAATGTTGCTATTCTGATAATGTTTTGTTGTCAATAATAAGGACAACACAAAATGGTCAATGATGCATAAAAAATCGGCAGTATAAATACAACTTAAAGTAAAAGTGGTTTGATAGCAAAGTTCGTTTGTGATTTATAGTTTGAAGTTTATACAAACAAACCTAAAAACCATAAACAATAAACTTCAAATTGTTTACTCCGTTCGCAAAGACTTGACCCCGATATACATCGGGATTCCGTCACTCCGTGCGGAGTGACTTTACCGGGTTAGCAATAGCTGTCTTTATTGCCTGAAAACTTACTGTGGAAAATGCAATCAATATTACCAATATGCCGGCTATGGCAAACATCCACCAACTAAGTGTAATGCGGTATGGATAATTTTCCAACCATTTATTAGCGGCCAGCCATGCCAGTGGCATAGAAACAAGCAGTGAAATAAAAACGAGTTTCAAAAAATCTTTTGACAAAATGGCCACAACGTTACTTACGGAAGCGCCTAAAACTTTTCTTATACCAATTTCCTTGGTTCGTTTTTCAGCTGATAACACGGTTAAACCAAAGAGACCAATACAGGAAATGAAAATGGTAAGCACAGCGCTGAAAAGCATAATCTGTTTCCATTTGGCTTCAGACTCGTAATTTTTAATATTCTCCTGGTCTTTAAACGTGTAGATATACGGGCTGATGGGAAACAATTTTTTAAATACTTTTTCTATATGCTGCAAACCGTCGGTTGCACTGTTTGGTTTTATTTTAATGAACACTCTTCCATAATCGTTACCCGGCTTCATGGTAAACAATTGTGGTTTTATTTTTTGAGTGAGCGACTCATAATGGTAATCTTTTACCACGCCCACCACCGTATATTTTTCATCTTTATTATACCAAAAGTCCACAATCTGACCAACCGGGTTTTTCCATCCCGCTTCTTTTACAAAAGCTTCGTTTACTAATACAGAACGGGTTGAATCTGATGGAAAATCTTTAGAGAAATTTCTTCCTGCAACCACAGGTATTTTTAAAAGCGGTATATACAATTCGTCTACTGTTTCATAAGCAAAACTCACCTCCTGGTCTCCGTTTACTTTGGCCGCAGTTCCCCACGAACCACCGTTTTTGCAGGCTACATCTATAATTGCAGGGCTTTTTTTCAATTCTTCTTTTACCACGTCTGCATCTTTATGCGCCTTACCCCTTGCATCCATTCTTACATTAACCAGGTTGCTGTCGTCATATCCTAATTTTTCATTGGTAAGATAATTGAATTGGCTGTAAATAGTGATGGTGGCTATAATAAGGAAAGATGCCAATGTGAATTGAAGAATCACCAATCCCTTCTGCAAATAACTTTTACCTGACAATGCAAACCGGCTGTATAAGGTTTGCACCGGATTATAACCAGATAGCACCAGAGCCGGATAAAAGCCAGCTAATAGTCCTGTAAAAAAGAAAAGAATAACATACCCTGCAATCAGTTTTGCATCAAACAAATAAGCAAGTGCAAGGGCTTTATTAGATAGCTCATTAAATACAGGTAGTATTAATTGAACAAACCCGATAGCCAATAAAAATGCAATCAAACATAAAATAAAAGATTCTCCGAGGAACTGTATAATCAACTGCCGTCTGCCGCCGCCAACTACTTTACGAATGCCGATTTCTTTAGCACGTTTAATAGAACGGGCAACAGTAAGGTTTACAAAATTAATACAGGCAATCAGCAGAATAAAAAAGGCAATGCCGGAAAGAATATAGGAGAACATAGGATTGCTGGCATCCGAAAGTCCATTATCCGCGCTGTAATCCCTGCTCAGGTGCATGTGGGTAAAAGGTTGCAGGCTGTACAGCGTTTTTGAACGGTCGCCATATTTTTCAGCAACCATTTTAATAGTTTCCGCCGCTTCTGTTTCATATAACTTTTGCATTTTTGCCGTAACGGTCTTTACATCGGCACCGGGTGTTAACACTACAAACGTGTTAAGAAAAATATTAAACCAGTTTTCATTATTTGCCAGGTCTTCCTTTGAAACCTGCATTGGAATTAAAATCTCAAACTTAATAGAAGAATTTTGTGGACATCGTTTGGCCACGGCTGTTACAGTGTAAGGTGTAAACGCACCTTCCCAATTTTTTATCATCACTATTTTGCCAATAGCATCGGTGGTGCCAAACTGTTTTTTCGCCATATCTTCTGATAACACTATATCAGTAGGTTCAGACAAAGCTGTTGCAGGATTTCCGCTAAGTAATGGAAATGAAAAAAAAGAGAAAAAATCAGCATCCACCACGTGCATTTCCTGCGACTTAACCTCGGTACCCGTTTTTATATCCCGATGATCGCTTTGCAAACGAACAAATCCTTTTATTTCGGGAATACCCGCGGTAAACCTTGGCCCCTGAAAATAACCTGTTATACCATTCCTTCCATCAAGACTGCCATCAGGTTTTATCCTGTCCATTCCTATGCGATAGATCTGGTTTACATTTTTATGAAACCGATCGTAACTCACTTCATCTTTTACATACAAAATGATGAGCATAGCACAAGCCAGCCCAAGACTCAGCCCAAGAATATTAATGAGGGAATATACTTTGTTTCGTTGCAGATTGCGGAGGGCAGTTTTCAAATAATTTCTGATCATGGCAGTTGTATTTTTGTGAACACCAGGGCGTGAATAGCTTGCCGCCAGTATTGGCATCAAGGCATATGCCAACGTGTAAAATGCTATGTATCAAATACTAAAGCCCACATCAATTTTAATAGTGTACGAAATAGGACGTAGGATGTGCGAAAACGTACAGTAGCCTCAACAGTGAACATTTTTATGAGAAAGGATGCAGGTTCTGATACTTTATTTTTTTCCTGGAAGATCACCAACTTTTTTCACCTCTTCCTTCTCTCCAGAAAAAACAATATATCCTGTAACCTTGTTTTTTTTATCCCGAACAAAACGCACTTCATCAATGGAACGCTCGTTCCAGAAAAAATTAGAAGTAGATGATGGTTCTAATTCAAGGTTGTAGTGGTTCATGTACTTTTATTTTTTCAAAATCCACGTCACTTTGACCAGAGCCGGGTAAAAAATCATCAATGGCCATTGAGTAGTGGTGTCATTCTTACATCAATCAGGAAGTACAAAAGGTTTTGCGTTTCCTGCATGAACTTTCATGCTGTTTGTTCTGCATTCGAAATAAGTATAATAAAAAACTATCAATAAGCAATCGAACTTTTTGTAATGAAAATTTCTCATTATTAGATATCAGGAGTTAAGACCAGCTATAATATGCCCTCCAATGTATTATATAACATCAAAAAAGTGCACTGAACCAAGGTATTTATAAACCCGTGATGTTTAAATCTGTTTCTCGTTGGCCAAACAAAAGCAGGCTATATTCTATATTTACATTTTATTCTATATATTTGCAAACCAACTATTCTATTTAGAAAAATATCGACTCCGATTTGCATTTTTGCAGCTTAGATATTCTCGTTTGCTTGTCTGGTTTACCAATTTTTAAATGATTTAAAGTGTAATCAAAGCCGATAGAAATTTGCTAAATGAATATTATCAGAAAGCAGATCTATTTTTAATTAAACAGCAATATCCAATAGTCGACTATCAACATTTGTTCAAAATAATCATGGTGCAACAATAATAATATATTTATTGTGTTGTAGAAGTCTTTATAACTAACCAATATGTTACAAAATAGCAGGGGAAATAGATATCAGGAATTAGACGCATTAAGAGGCATAGCAGCATTAATAGTAGTATTCTTTCACTATACCTTGCACAGACCCGAGGCAAATCTTGGTTTTAGATTCGGAGTTACCGGTGTAGATCTATTTTTTGTAATAAGTGGTTTTGTAATATACATGAGTTTGAATAAAGTTAATACCAGTGTAGAATTTATTATTAATAGAACGAGTAGATTATACCCCACCTATTGGGCGTGCGTCACTTTTACTTTCACTTTAATTCTGATCAGATCAATTTATAATAGTGAGCATGCTGATTTTATAAAGTACGCGGCGAATATGACAATGTTTCAATATTATTTTAAAATTGGAAATCTTGATGGCCCATACTGGACTATGATAATTGAAATGATCTTTTACGTAGCCATTTTATTGCTCTTCCAGTTTAAACTACTGAAATATTTAAATATTATAGGAACAATATCATCTGTTTTTGCTGCAGCATTGTTCTCTTTTGCTGCAGATAATATTATTGTCAAGAAAATATTCTGGGCAATCCCATTACTGCAATTTATTCCTTTGTTTTTTTCGGGAACTATCTTTTACAAAATTTATACCGATAAGAAGAAACAGACAAAACGATATTTAATCCTTGTCCTTTGCTTAATCTGCCAGGCACTTTTATTTGAAGCCGGCAGATCGAGGGAATATATAAGTCTACCCGAGTATGTAGTGGTGCTACTAATATATTATGGGGTGTTTACTCTTTTCGTAAATAACAAACTAAAATTTATCGTTACTAAAGGAACACTCTTTCTGGGTAAAATTTCATTCGCACTTTATTTAATTCATCAATATATTTCAATCAAAATTATTATTCCTTATCTGGTAGATACGCTTCACTTTAACTTCTGGATAAGCTCGTTGCTGATTGCGCTTCCTGTGGTAATATTATTAGCATCGTTTGTTACATATTGCATTGAAATACCTTACAGCAAACGAATGAAAGAAATGCTACGAAAAGGGGCAAACCTTTATCAAAATTTTCAGACACAATAGAGCCAATCAAATAACATTACTGAGGCCTGATTTAGATCATCTCAAATATTACTTCTTTTAAATCCCTCATTCACTCTTCAAACTTCTCACAGTGCTGGCAAGCGCCGTTTTTATACTCTGCAAACAAATAGTGAGCAAGGCTAT
>JBGALP010000344.1:0-4362 GCA_044223805.1 Agriterribacter sp. | reverse complement strand
CTGTTGAGATTTTAGGCTTGAACAGTGATTGGAAAAACGCAGTGTTAATGAGTAAGAAAAAAGACGGCACTTTTAGCGCTGATGTTAATCTTCCTAAAGATTCAAAACACGAATTTAAATACCTGGTTAACGAAACAGTGTGGTTGAATGAGCCAGAGGCAGATGAGCAGGCGCCTAATGAGTTTGGCGGAACAAATAGTGTGATAACGCTTTAACTTTTTAAAACAGCCGGCATTAGTTCATGCCGGCTGTTTGCTATTACGTTTTACCACAGAAACTTATTATTTATTTCGCCCATCAAATTGGGCAGGAAGGTAAACGTTTACCGCAGGGTGCATTGTATATAAACGATATTGTGTACCATCGTAAACCATTATACCGCTTGAACAATCATTACGTATAATGGGATTACCTGAATACTTTACCCAATGAATTAAATCTTTTGATGCCGCCACATTTGTTGTCCATTCTTTCCACTCTTTAGTATCAGAAGCATGATAATATGCGTAGTATAAGCCTTTATATTTGATTACCTGGTTTACCGCAACTGCATAATGATCGTAATTATCAGGTCCCAATGCCAGCACTGGTTCGTCCTGCACGTTTTTCCATATTTTAAGATCGCGTGAAACAGCCAACCAAACGCCAAGATCGCCACGTTCATAAAATAAGTACCATACTCCGTTTTCCAGCCAGATTGCCGGCGTTCCATATGCACCTTTGGAAATAGGTTCGCCATTTACCTTTCGTATATCAAGATTACCTTTTTCATTCCATTGTATTCCATCTATAGATGTGAGCATATGCGCAATATCATCTCTGCCTTCTGCAAACATATAATACGTGCCATCTACCTTGACTATACTCATATCTTCCACCCAATGTGTATCATGTATTGGATTTGTTTTATAACGTGTCCAGGTAAATCCATCTACAGAAGTGGCGTAACCAAGATGTCGCTCATCGTCTTCACCGGTATAGCCGGTATACCAAAGCTTATACATGTCTCCTTCCCGCAAAATAAATCCCCGTTCCCGTATGTGCTTATCCCAGGTAGAGCTGTCAGTCCCTGCAAATACCGGGTTGTATGCGTAAGGCACAAAATGTACAAGCTCATCTGGAAAAGATAGCGGCTCCTGTTTATTATGTTGAGTTTGTGTAACACTGCCCTCAATGAAAAGGGTGATAAACAAAAAAATGACGCTTCGCATATGTACCTGTTTAGTTAATGCAAAGTAAAGACTTTACCCTGCATTGTGGGGTACAACCGCTTATCCATTTATTGGCATTGTTTTTAGTTTTTGATGCTGCAATACATACTTTTGAAAAATTTTACAACATGAGAAACATAGTACGTACGGCACTATCAGCCGTTTTCTTCTTATCTATCACTTCTACGGTCACTGCACAAAAATCAAAATCCGCAATAAAATATATTGATCGCGCCAATATGGACCTGAGTGTAAAACCCGGAGATGATTTTTTTAGTTATGCCAACGGCAACTGGATAAAAAACAATCCCGTTCCTGCTTCTAAAACCCGCTGGGGAAGTTTTGATATTCTTTATCTCGGAAGTCTTGAAAAAATAAGAACATTATTGGATGATGCTACTAAAAACACTTCTAAAAACAGTACTTACCAGAGAGTGGGAGATTTGTACTTATCAGCAATGGATAGCGCCGGTATTGAACAGATAGGTTACACACCTATAAAAGCCGATCTTGATCATGCAAACAGCTTAGCTTCTGTAAAGGATGTTGTTACTGAAATAGCAACTATGCGCACCAAAGGCATTGGCGGCGTATTGTTTGGCTTTCGTATAGACCAGGATGATAAGAATGTAAACCAGTATATCGCCACATTATCGCAGGGAGGTACATCACTGCCCGATAGAGATTATTATCTTAAAGATGATATGCGAAGTAAGAGCATCAGGGATGGATACCTGCAATACATACAGGATATATTTAAACTTACCGGAGATGCAGATGCGGTTGCTCAATCCAAAGCCGAAGCAATTATGGGCATTGAAACGGCATTAGCAAAAGTACAATTGAGCCGCGTTGAACTAAGAGATCCCATTAAAACGTACAACAAGTTTTCAGTAGATGATTTTAGTAAAACAACACCCGGGCTGAATTGGAAAGCTTTGTTTGCTGATATGAAGATTGCCGGCGCTGACAGTTTACTGGTAAACAATCCGGGCTTTTTTAAAACTGCAGATGCATTATTAAGCGCTGTACCACTTGATGCGTGGAAGGCCTACCTGCAATGGAGTGTTTTAAAATCGGCCATTCCTTATTTAAACAATGCTTTTGTAAACAGGCAATTTGAGTTTAATAAATTGTTAAGCGGTCAAAAACAAATTACGCCACGTTGGCAAAGAATGAGTGGTATGGTTGATAATAATCTTGGTGAGTTATTAGGTCAACTGTATGTAGAAAAATATTTTAACAGCGCATCTAAAGAACGCATGCTGGCACTCGTAAAAAACGTACAGGAAACTTTCGCCTCGCGAATTGAAAAATTGGACTGGATGAGTGATGTTACCAAGCAAAAAGCTTTACAGAAATTACATGCCATCGTTAATAAAATAGGATTTCCTGATAAATGGGAAATGTACCCGGGCGTAGTCATCACCAAAAACCAATTGATCAATAACCTCAGAAGCATTAACCAGTTTGAATATAATAAAATGATTAATAAATTAGGCAAGCCGGTAGATAAAACAGAATGGGGAATGACGCCACCTACTATTAATGCCTACTATAATCCCTCTAATAACGAAATTGCTTTTCCCGCGGGTATATTACAGTTTCCATTTTTTGATTTCGGTGCCGACGACGCTGTTAATTATGGAGGTATAGCTGCTGTGATTGGTCATGAACTAACACATGGTTTTGATGACCAGGGAAGGCAATACGATGCAGATGGTAATTTAAATGATTGGTGGACGGCAGAAGATGCACAAAAATTTAATGAAAGAGCCGACAAGGTAGTGGCTCAATACGGCGGCTTTACAGTAAATGATTCTTTACATCTGAACGGAAAACTTACGCTTGGCGAAAATCTTGCTGACCTTGGTGGATTGAACATCGCCTATGAAGCATTTAAAAAAACACCAGAAGGAAAAAGTGATAAGAAAATTGATGGGTTTACTCCGGATCAACGATTCTTTTTAGCATGGGCACAGGTTTGGCGTCAAAATGTACTGCCTGAAACCTCAGCTCAATTAGTGTTGGTAGATCCTCATTCCCCTGGCAGGTATCGGGCCAATGGACCATTACAGAATATTGATGCTTTTTATAAGGCTTTCAATGTTCAGCCCGGCAATAAATTATATAAACCGGAAGCAGAAAGAATAAAGGTTTGGTAACAAAACAACAATGGCTAAAAAAAAACATGTAGTTATAATAAAGAATATCCTGTACGCATTGTTCTAAAATATTAATTAGTCGTTACCATAGGCTAAAATAGTGTATCCGGGCTGGTGTTTAAACCAGCCTGGATAATGTAACACCCACGATGCTGCGTTATATACCAAAACCCAGCTTGTGAAACATATAGTTTGCTACCTTATTTTATTTGGCTTTTTGCAATTTGCAAAAGCTAATCCGGCGGTTGATACCTCTGGTGGAATGATTGCCCAAAAAGATAATGTAATTACTTCTGTTGATACATCCGGAGGATTAATTGTGCAGAAAGACAATATTATTACATCATCAACTGTAATCAAAATTGAAAACATGGGCACAAGAATTAACTCCACTTTACCGGAGTTACGCCCTACTATATCTGCCGATGGTAACCTGCTGTTCTTTATTTGCCAGAATCATCCGGCGAACACCAAATATAATTCTGTTCCTAATTCGCAGGATATCTGGTTTTCACAAAGAGATACAGCTACAGGTAAGTGGAGTAATGCCATTCACCTTGGTTATCCCTTGAACACTACACATTACAATGCGGTATATTGGATTTCGCCCGACAACAACCGGTTGTTGCTGAGAGGTGCTTTTCAGGAAGGTGCATTTATCACCAAAGGTGTAAGCATGAGTTATCTTGACAAAGAGGGAGAATGGACACCGCCAAATGCTTTATATATAAAAAATTATGAAAAATACGACAGAGGTCGCCAATCAGGAGCTTCTATGGCTCAGGATGCGCAAACATTGCTTTTATATATGACTCCTGAAAAAAATGGCGAAAACAACGATCTGTACGTAAGTTTTTTAAACCACGATGGATCGTGGACTGAACCCAAAAGTTTAGGAAAACAAATAAACCTGCCAGAGTACGATGAGCTTACACCCTACCTTGCCTCAGATGGCGTTACGCTTTATTTTAGCAGCAACCGCCCTG
>JBGALP010000031.1:0-30034 GCA_044223805.1 Agriterribacter sp. | reverse complement strand
CAGACTGGACTGATGGTAAATTCAGTTCTTGGTGTATCATCATATACCTTAAAAAAACTACCGTGGGCTATTTGGCGATCATCTTTAAATACAATATTTTTACAAACGTCTTCGTAAAATTTAATTAAATTAGAAACATCGGGAGCAGTAACACATGGTTTACCGATCCATTGTTCTCGCTTGCGCCTCAATGATGGCGGCATTTCTACATAAAATCGCCAATCGATATGCAGAGGTCCTTCTAATAAATCTTGGAGGTCATACTGTTTTGATAACTCTATACCAACAATAAGACGATGGTTCTTTTGCGTATCATAAATGCGGCGTTCTTTATAAATTGGCGATGGTCGTGCCCACGCAACCGGCTGTCCTAAGATGACAAACGTAACGGGTTTAAATTTGGGCTGGGTCGAATTTTTTCCTTTTTGGGCTTCTACCATATTGGCTCCTCAATAATCTCTTCGTAGATCGAATCGTCGTTGTAATTTGGACTATATTCTTCCGGGAGTTCATCCGTCTTTGGCAGTTTGGCACAATTGGCAAGTTTATCAAGCCAATCTTGTTTGACGCGTGCTTGGTAAGCATACGCTGCTTTTTCTCCTAAAAGAGCAATAAGTGGTTGCATATGTTCTGTCGTTGAATACTGTTCCAATTTATGAAGCTCCATTAAAATCTCTTTTTGTGTGTATTCATCATAAAATGTTTTACGGTGTATAAAATGATCGGCAGGTTTGCTTGCTTTATACACTTCAAGACCTTTTTGGTACACAGTGTTTTCATCCCGCCTTTTTTCAGGTTCTTTTTTTGCCGTGTTTTTTAACGGTGGTTTATTAATTGGCAGCAACGAATTAAACACTGCAGGGTACGGTGATTGATCAGTACTACTAAACGGTTTTGGGTTGTTGCTATAAGCAGCCTTTAATTGGTTAACCCATAACTGATCACGTTCAAGATTATTGTTTGCACAATATTTTGAACAAACTACTTTAAACCAACCGAACGGATTTTTAACATTTTTGGTGGCACTAAACTCTCGCGCCGCATACACAATAGCTTGGGCCGGAAATTCAGAAAGATCGATTTGTTGACCCAATGAAAAATTGACCCCAGGAATATGACGAATTTCTGGCAGAATCGGATTGTTCATAACAAATTTCCTTTTTTTTCTATGCGCCTTGTCGTTAAAGCCGTTTTTTACCCTTTTACAATCATAAGTGATACCGCTTATAGATATTCTTGGTTGGTTTAATTTAATACTAACAAAGGGACTCTTAATTTGTGTCGTCACAAAATTTGAAATTGTTTCAGCTTGTAACATTACAGGAGTAAGTAGGTAAATTGAGAGCCATTTAAATGAGGGTATGAGGTGTTTAAGGGCGTCACGAATAGCGGTGGCATGAAAGTAACTTGAAAACTTATATTCGCATGACGTTTTATGCCGATAGTTAGACAAAATAAAACCAGCAGCAACTAATTCCCCCAACAGGTAATTACAATATTGCCTGCTAATGCCAAGCATTTTTGCTAACGTAGATTGTGTTAAATAGATATTGCGATACCCATAATAATTCTCATACCGAGCAAGAATGGTCAAAAGCTTGTGAATGTATGAATTTTGATTTTTTATATAACTAATTGGGTCAGATGGTAACGGTATAGTATCTTTTTGATGAAAACGTTGACAAGTCTTACGAATTCTAGTATGTTTATTTTTATCTATTGAAATTTCAGTTAGCGAAAATGGATTAGCAAACACTAAATATCCTTTCGGGAATTCATTTTTTTAAGATCAGATTGAAAAATCAGATTGCGAAAATGATTTAGATGATTGGTTGTTAATAGTGAATGCACTGCTAAACTACAGTTCCTTCTTAGCTTCGTACGATTAAGATGATATTGCTGCTTTTGCTGCTTTTGCTGCTTTTGCATAATTCAGATTGCTTTCTGTAGCCAAATACCAGGGGTGGCGCTAGGCAGATTTTAATATTAAAAATTTAAGACGATCAGAGAAATCTGGTCGTTTTTAATTTTGGGTTCGCTTTTTTCAAAAAAATTACTTTATTGTAGCGTGATTTAAAAAATTATTCTACGTTTCTTTCATTAATTACTTGTTTTATTCCTTCGTTTCTTTATCTTTTAACCATTTTTCAAGCTTCATAATATTTTTGAATGATATTTTAGCGTCCTGAGTAAACAACAAACAAAGCCGTTGATACCCAACGCCTGTTTGGCGAGCAAGTTCGGCTATACTCATTGGATGTTCTGCTAAAGTTTTATATAATCTTTCTTTTAATTCCATAGTTATTTCTTATTTTTATGTGTTTAATATATTGACAATACATATAGTATCATATATTATTGTTTATGTAAATATGCTGTTGTTTTATAATAAATTGTTTGGAATGTAATGGAAGAACAAATAGCTCAGTTACACAAACGTATAACTGATTTAGAAATTAAATTATTGCAATTATCAGATACAAAGCTTAACAACTCACGATCAACTGATCTTAAAGAGTTGTTTGCGGCGCTCGCAAAAGCTCAAGCAGAAATGAATACTGCTGGTTTATCTAATACCAATCCGTTTTTTAAGTCACGGTATGCGGATTTAGCAGAAATCGTTAAAGCTTCAAGGCCTGCGTTAACAAAATACGGATTATCGGTAATTCAACAGATTATGCCTAACGATGATGGTCAAAGTATTTTGCATACGATTTTAAGTCATAGCAGTGGGCAATGGATTGAAACGCGCATGCGTATAACGCCACCAAAACCGGACGTGCAAACCCTGGGTTCGTACATTACGTATATACGTCGCTATTCGTATGCTGCGCTTGTTGGTGTTGTTGTGTGTGATGAAGATGATGATGGTGAAATAGCGGTTGCAACAGAACGAACGGCAACCATAAAAGGCACATCACCCAATACCTATAAAGCAAAAGATCAAAGCTATGATGTTATTACCAAAGAACAATTAGAAGAGCTTAATTATGAGCTCAATGGGTATCCTGACATTGCTGAGATGGTACTCGAAAAACTTCATTTGCAAAGCCTTGCTGATATGCCAAAAAATCAATATTCCATATCAATTAGGCGTATTCGGGAAATAAAACAGTTACGAGAAAGTACACAACCATAAGTCAGTCGTCGACAAAACGTCGACAACTTGTCGACAGTTCCTTTGAAAGAGAGATTATGTTAGTAGAATTATTGTTATTACAGTTGGTTATTGGTATTACCGCGTATGAAGTAAAAAAGGATATTGATATGAATGAAAAATATCAGTCGGCACTAATCCGTCATAGTGCTCCTCATAAATACGATCAGTTACCTTTTGGTACTGAACTCGTTGTCATCAAAGGCAAAAACAGCATTGAACTTTACCAACAGGTCAGTAAAGATCAAGAAAATCCCCAGTGGGAAATTATGGGGAAATCTTGTTTGCCAAACCACTAATGTATGCTCATAGAAATGGTTAAAACACCTATGAGTACCACAGAGCTGCTTGTGATACAGCCCTGTGAAAAAAAAGAGAGTAGTAATGAAGTCAGGTCGCTTCAGGTGAAGCGGTAGGATTTTTTATAAACTCGTTTGTTTGAGGATTATAGGTATCACCTATATCACATTTATCACAACGAACAACAGTATGGTCACGTGGTGGTAACCACGAAGCACCTTCCCATATAACTACGTTTACCACAAGATTATCTTTATTTACAATTGCATGTCTCATATATCACCTATAAATATTCAATAACTATGACTTTCCCGCGGGCACCGTTACCCCCAGCACCACTTGGTGTGCCATTTAATGACGCTCCGCCACCACCACCACCGGCTCCTGGTATTCCACCATTTCCACCATTACCAGCTACAAGACCTGTTGATTGGCCTCCGCCGCCGCCACCGCCAGTTCCACCAGCCCAAAAAGTTCCACTGTTTAAAGGAAAATCTGCGCCATTTGATCCATTTATAGTTCCAGTTTCAATTCCACCAGCACCGCCAGCTACCAAAACAGTTACGCCAGGATTAAATGCTACATTATTAATAGGTCCACCATTACCGCCAGCCCAAGCGGTTGTATTATCTGCGCCACCACCGCCGCCACCTTCTGTGCCAGACCATAAAGAAGTTATCGTTCCACCAAGAACACCAGGAAGACCTCCTATTCCTAATCCATTATTACCCGTGTTAGCTCTTCCAGAACCTACAACACCAGCAACATTGCCAGCGGTGTTTACAAAACCAGTAAAAGAATTTCCGTAGTTATATACTAAATTTGTGGTATTAGGTGCATTTCCACTAATAACATTGTTTAATAATCCGCCACCGCCGACATATGTTGTTGCAGGATTTAAATTTAGCCCAAGATTGGCAAATGAACTTAAACCACCAACATTTCCTGGATTTCCTGGAGTATTAGGTGCTAATTGTGATGCGCCACCGGTACCACCAGCTCCAATAATTACTGATTCTGAAGGATTAAAAAAGCTTTCCAAAATTTGATCAGTAACCACAACGCCACAGGAAGCACCGCCACCCCCACCAGTTGAACTTTGTGGCGAAACAAATGTTAATCCCTGCGCTCCTGATCCTCCACCAGAACCACCGTTCCATATAACTACTTTAACTAATTTAGTGCTAGGATCTTTAAACCAAGTTCCCGATGCATCAAAAGTAGTTATTATTGTGCCACTTCCTGTAACAGCAGATTGTGATGCAATTAAAAAACCAGTCAATAAAGTAAGTGGCGATGAAGAACCACGTATAATTAAATTATTCGATCCGTAGTTTGCAGTAATTTGATATGTCACAACATCGCCAATACTTAAATCAGCAACAACGTTAAATATACTTGCTGCTTGTCGTACTGGTAAAGTAGATCGTATAATGCCACCGATAGAACCACCACCACCAGCTCCGTTGTTTGTATACGTGCGTGATGGCGTTATTATATCTATTTGTGGCCATACGGCAACTGATGTTCCTCCGCTTGTATCAAGTGGTAATACTTGTACTTCTAAATAATATTTACCCGTCACTGGCGCCGTAAAACTTGCTGGTGTACCTAAACCATCACCAGGAAAAAAACCGCCGGTATCATCAAAAACAGTTGTATAAGCAACCGTTGTTCCTAAAACATACGTAGCACCAAGTCCAGTTACTATACCAGTATCGGTTTCAAGTATTCCCAAAAATGCTTTTGCCGCATTACTTATAGGTGGTGGGCTTACTACTGACCCTAATTTTCCAGCATTATCAATGACAACAGTTTGATTCGTTCCACCAACAGAACGGCCATAAACACCCGCCATATACGCAGCATCTTGTTGGCCTAAACCAACACCATCAACACCAATACGAATGGTGTTTGACTCGCCCAAAACACCTGGGTTAGCAATCATAATATTTGATGACTCGGCACCAGTATAATTCTCACCAGCACCTTCACCAAGCGCCAAATTATTGCTACCAGAAACAAGATTGAGTAGGCTTGTCGCGCCTAGACTACTGTTTAAATTACCCGCTGTAACAAATCGCTGGGAAAGTGAACCTACGGCCGTGTTAAATGCACCATCAGTTAACGAGTTTAAAACACCATCGCCATACCCTGAATTATCTTGAGCTGCACCAACGTTAAGCGTTAAATTACCAGCAAGCGTACCGGTAAATGTGTTGCCAGTACCATAATTATGTAAGAATGTTTGACCACCAACTCCGCCAACAGCGCCAAGAAATAAAACACCTTGCGAGCCATCGCTTGATGTGTTAGGTAAACGAATGGATTCGTTAAGGTTAATAAATAAATTATTTGAAGCGTCACCAAAAGTATTTATGTTTGGGCCGCCCAAAACGTTTATAACACCAAGTGTTGGAATAGCAAACCCAACATCAGCGTCTAATCGTATAACGCCAGCGCCACTGTCAGGATATATTTGTACCCATGTTGCAACACCGGCCGTAAGGTCAACCAATAACCACAATTCCCAGTTTGTTGTAGGCGGAGGCGCGGCTACTAACCATAACGAACCAAGGTTATAGCCTTTAGAGTCTCCTGGTGTTGGTGACCGTGGATACACTAACATAGCAGGGGGTGTCAATGGTTCAACACCAACATAAGCAAGAGGGTTAATACCCGATAATCTATAGCTCATAATTCATTCCTACCGTTTGTTCTAAAAGGTTAAGACGACGGACAAGAGAATTTATAATAGCGTGTTGTTTTTGTAGTTCATTAAGTAAAAAAACCGGTAGTTGTTCGTATTTTACGGAAAACGGTTGATTATCAGCATCTCGTATAACAAGATACGGTAATATTTCTTCAACTTCTTCTGCAATAAGCCCAAACTGTTTAGGTGCATCGCTTGCATGATTAATCATACGAAATGACACTGGCCGTAACTGCATTAATGCTTCGCTATCATTTTCACGCATAGGTTGGATATCTTTTTTAAATCTTTTTGATGAAACTGCGGTACCCAACTGACCTACATCATCAACAATAACCGGAGCATTTGTAGCACCAACCATACGCCCATAAATGCCTGCTATAAATGTTTGATCGATTTGTCCGGTAGCATTACCGTCAACTCCGATTCTTATAGTGTTATTATCACCAATAACGCCTGGATTATTAATACAAATATTTGAAGATTCGTTTGTTGTATAGGCTGAACCTGCAGCAAAAATTACTGTACCATCACCACTTCCAATAAAGCTGTTGTTACGGCCGGTTTGTAAATTTTCACCGGCAATAGTACCTATAGCAACGTTGTAACTTGAATCATTGATATCACCGGCAATAAGTGATCCTAAGGCCGAATCGCCTGCGGCAACGTTGTTAAACCCGCCAACAAGAGAAGCTAAACAAGCATTACCAAGCGCGCTGTTGCTGCCACCAGTTACTAATGACAATAATGCATTAGCCCCGATTGCGGTGTTGCCCGCAGCAAATGCAGGAGCGCCTGCCAAGTTTTTTAAACAATTAGTACCAATGCCTGTGTTTTCTTGACCAACAACCGTCAAATTTCCACCAGCATTCAATCCTAAAAAAGTGCAATCATTGGTAACAGAACTGGTATAATTATGCATAAATATGGTACCACCAGCACCACCAGAACCACCTAAATAAATTGCACCGGTTGTTCCGGTGTTATTAGTATTTGGCCAGCGTATTACTTCATTAAGGTTGATAAATAACGTTGAAATACCGGGATTTCCTTCGGTATTCATATTATCGCCACCTAAAACATCTATGTTATTACCTGAAGCAGGAACGGGACCACCGACATCGCCAGTAAGTGTTTCTAAAACCGTAGGAGGAAATGGACCATTTCCGTTATTACGAACAATAATTTGGCTCATGTGTTAACTCCATATACAACGGAAAAATAAACAGCTCCGCTACCAGGTGCTCCGCCTAATGTTTTTACATATAAACGCGTACCAACCCCTAAATAAAAACCGCCACTTTGATCACTGCGATTTGCACGGTTATCATTTATCCATTGTGCGCCAGCAATTAATGGGAAATGATCAGTAACACCATCGATAGAAAATTGTAAATCTGCATCGGTCAAATTAGAAATAAGAAATTGTACTGCAGGATAATTAAGCGAGGTTCCTATACCAGCGTACGTTCCTGAAATACTGCCAAAAGCCAAGGAACGTTGAGGCTCAAAGTTTAATCTTTGGGATAAATTATAATTCATATAATCCCTTACGTAGTTTGTTGAAAATAACCAATGACATAAATAAAACCAGTTCCTGCTGTACCTTTTGCATATACTTTGGTGCCTTTAGAGAATGATAAAACGTTGGTTGGTTGAGCGATTTGTTGAGCAGGTACGTGTAACGTTGTTCCTTTTTGAACAACATCGTTATCAGTACTTCCATTATAACTTATGAAGACATCTTGATCAGAACCATTTACGATGCGCAATAATCCAAGCGGAACTAACGTGCCTCCTGTATTAATAAGTTGATAACTTCCTGTAAGAGCTGCTGAATTTATTGCCGTTAGCGGAATGGCTTGGATAAAATTTTTAAGAGGCATCCTACTCTCCTTTTATTTATTCTGGTGTTATTTCTTGTTTGGCTTGCTCCATGGCAGCTTTTGCCGCTTCTTCAGCATTTTTTGCCATAACAACAATTTCATTTACGATTTGTACAGCGGCATCATATGCTTCTTGAAATGGTGCACCAATAGGCATGGTATATACATAGGTATGCTTGTCGCCTTTAATTTCAATGTGAACAATGGCGCGTTGACTTGTTTCCATACTGACCTTTCAAAGAAATCCCCATATACAATTTATGGGGAATACATGTTATTTGTTTTCCAATAATTCAATACGCTTTAACAGCTTTTGAATTTCGGCCAGTAGTATAACAGGAAGTTCATGGTAACGTACACTATACGGATTCTTTTGGTCATCATAAACAACAAGTTCCGGCATATATTCATTGACTTCTTCAGCAATAAGACCGTATTGTCGTGATTTACTTTCATCAGTTTTATAATTAAAACTTACTGGTTGTAATTGTAATACGTTTGTTTCGGTTATTGGTTTAATGTTTTCTTTAAACCGTAACGACGAAACAACAGTACCTAATTGTCCTGCGTTATCGACGTTTACGGGAATACCTGAACCACCAACAGTTACACCAAATATACCAGCAATAAAGCAGGCGTTTTGCTGGCCAACTCCTGAACCTGCCGTTCCAATTCTTATTTTATTTGATTCAGCAACAACACCATTATTGCTGATTAAAATATTACTGGATTCAGCACTAGTATACGCGTTACCACTTGAAGACCCGATTATACAGTTAGCATTTCCCGTAGTAAGCGATATTGCACTATTTGCACCAAGTATAGAGTTAAGAGCACCGGTGGTTAATTGCGCTGCTGATAATGCACCGCATACTGTATTAAGTGAGGAACCTGCAGTTATAACATTAAGAGCATTTTCACCAAGCCCAACATTAAATCCATCTGTTTGTATATCATTTCCTGCGTTTCGTCCTACATACGTATCACTTCCAATAGTTGCAGGTCTAATAAACATAATAGGACTAGCATAAAATGGTGATGAAATTATTGTTTTTCCTGCTGCATCAGCAACATTTAATTGACCATCAATAATACTTACATCGCCCGTTGTTGCCGTTATGCCAGTTCCTGCTGTAAGTGTTGTAGTTGCAGTTACATCGGTAAATATTGGTTGTTTTCCTGAATATGACATTAGTTCTCCTTTTAATATATTTCGTAACTTGTTCCATTAAATACAACTTGGATTGATTCATATGGTGTAACAAGTGTTTGTGTAACTGAGTTATCAAACAAAATTGCTCCACCAACTGAGGTAACCGTAATATTATTTGTATTTGCAAAGCCGGTTGAATCTTTAATAATAAACACGCGGCCTTGAACTGGCGCATTGGGTAATGTAACAGTTATAGCGCCGCCTGAACAATCAACACCTAAATAATAATCGGTGCCTGTTGGCAAATAGGGCGTTGTGTTGACTGCTGTATAATTTATATCAACAGCTGCTGATGCGGCATTAATCGTAATACTGTTAGCAGCGTTAGTTATAGTAACATTGGTTCCTGCGGTTAAGGTAGCCCATGCAGGTGCAGCGCCACCACCAATAAGTACTTGTCCATTAGTGCCATTACTTGATGAAAAGACACCAGAACCATTTGATTGAATAACACCAGCAGTAAAACTATTTACTCGTAAACCAGTGCCTCCAATAAGGGTTGTGCCAGCGGTTATTGTGCCAGATGCAGATATGTTACCTGCGGATGCGGCAATATTACCGGTTGTCGCGGTTAATCCAGTTCCAGCGGTAATTGAACCCGAAACGGATGGACTGTTGACTAAGTCAAACGTTATTGTGTCTCCTGCGCCACTCGTAGCAATATTGCTACTTCCAGCCATACCCATAACATTAGCCGCTGGTACAGCAAATCCTACATCAGCATTAACTTGGTTTACACCGCCGCCACCTGAACTTGAAACAGCCCAGTTAGCAACATTATTATTAATACTAGTAAGGGTATACGCAGCTTGTGTTACCGTGTTAACCCATGTTTGCCCAAGTTGTGCTTTATCATTTGCCGTCGGTGCTCGTTGAGATGCAATTGGTGCCGGAAAAACGTTAAGTAAGGCATCACTTAAGCCATACGAAACGTTTCGTCGTTGATTTTTTACTGCCATTTTTTTCTCCTTTGTGGTAGTAGTTACTGCACTATGCCAGTAGCCTCACAAAAAACACAAACCATAACAATGATTTGTCAACACGAAAGTTTTTTTATGACAAAAAGAGTAGGAAGAAAACGATTATCAATTGATATACCAACGTTAATCCGTGAAAGAATGGATATTATTGTAAAAAGAAGAAATATAACTATTACTAAATTTATCTTACAGGCAATTCTTGAGAAGCTTCGAACTGAGCAATTTTATGAATAATTTAAGCGTAGAAACGGTCATAAAATTAAATAAATTTGTGCCAAGATCATATCAACTACCAATCATGGATGCACTTGTTAATAAAGGGTATAAACGGGTGTTGGCAATCCTGCCTCGTCGTGCCGGAAAAGATATGACCGCTTGGAATTTGTGTATTCGTTCATGCATAGAAAAAACCTGCGTTATTTATTATATATTTCCCACCTACGCACAAGCAAAAAAGGTAATTTGGGATTCGATAACAAACACCGGGGAACGGTTTTTAGACTACATTCCTAAAGAACTTATTGAGTCAACCAACGGTCAAGAAATGAAAATACGTTTTAAAAACGGTTCATTGTTACAACTGGTAGGTTCAGATTCGTATGATGCATTAATGGGTACTAACCCTCAGGGCGTCGTATTTTCTGAATATGCGCTTCAAGATCCACGGGCTTATCAATATATGCGACCGATTTTAACGTCAAATAATGGTTGGGCGTTGTTTATCTCTACACCACGGGGTAAAAACCATATGTGGGAATTGTATCAAATTGCTAAACATTCTTCTGATTGGTTTTGCTATAAATTAACTGTTGATGACACGCATCATATTCCGTTATCACTGATAGAAAAGGAAAAAGCAGAAGGCATAATGTCTGAAGATCTTATTCAGCAAGAATATTACACCAGTTTTGAGATGGGTGTTGAAGGTGCCTATTACACTAAATACCTTGATCGAATGCGCGTCAAAGGTCAAATTGGCCAAGTACCTTGGGAATCTGCCTTTAAAGTACACACAGCGTGGGATTTGGGCGTACGAGATTCCACTGCTATAATCTTCTTTCAAACTATTGGGCAAACCGTTCGGATAATAGATTACTATGAAAAGAACAAGGAAGGCCTTGAGCATTATATTAATGTCCTTGAAAGTAAGCCTTATGCTTATGGCAAGCATATTGCTCCTCATGACATTCGGGTTAGGGAGTTTACCTCGGGACTAACCCGCATAGAAAAAGCACGACAATTAGGGGTCAAGTTTACTGTTGCTGATGATGTTTCTATTGCCGACGGTATAGAAGCAGTCCGTTCAGTTTTTAGTAAAGTATGGATTGATGAAATTAGTTGTGCGCAACTTATTAAATCATTAGAAAATTATCGGCAGGAATACGACATAAAAAAACGCACGTATGGATCACAGCCGCTTCATAATTGGGCTAGTCATGCGTGTGACGCTATGCGTTATTTAGCAGTTTCTCTCCCAAAAACAAAAGATGGTTTATCGCCGGAAGAATTAGATCAACGTTATTATGAATCGGTTATGGGTATAAATAACAATATGCCGTCAGTATTTAGAACAGATTTACCACAATATTAAAAAACCCATTACATAACCGGATCAAGGGTTAGTAATGGGTAAATTATAAATATTTGCCTGAACTAAACAAATATATTTTAAAGGTTATATAAAAGTATAAATTAATAAATTAAAATAATCAACTAACATAAACATTATATAGTATATTAATGTTATTAGAAAAAACTCTTTACGCATAATAAAAAGGGCCCGAAGGCCCCAAGCATAAAAAAGGTCTAATTAATGGTAAAATATATAAGCACCAAAAGCACAAGCGCCTATCAATAAAGTGCTTACACTTCCTACGACAAAATGATAGGGATGCCGTTCAGGGTATCTCCGAGATTTAAGATATTGCTGTATAATTTCTTGTTTTGAACACTCATCAATATTGTCTTTAAAAAATCGATAAAATGGAAACCCTTTAAAATCAACTGCTTTCAGACCTACCGTAGGGCCTTCAGTTGTTGAATCGGTTGAAACGTACCAATGTTTAGAATCAGTTAAAGGTATAGAGTGCAAAACTTCGCATTGTTGGTTATCTAAATGTGGTATTTCTTGTAAAAAAACGATTCTGCTTGGCAACGTTGGTTGTTGCATGCCTTTTAATGCTGAGCACGATAACAAAATAGACGCAATAATGGTGGTAATATTTTTCATACGAAAGCTCCTTTAATGAGTTGTTAAAAATATCACGTAAAACTATAGCGCGGTTTTTTTTTAAATAAAAGGCCGAAGAACAGGTCTAATTGAATCTTCGGCCCGGAAAGAGGATACGAGGTATCCGTCGACGATAGTATAACGTTCTAAAAGTTTTGCACAATCTACTTGCTATCAATTGTGTGTCTTAGTAGGATTGGCCTAAAATTATCTCATAATAAAAAGGGGATGACGTTGATCTTTCCAAATTTAGCCCCAGAATTCTATACCGAGCAACACCGTGGTATGTTATCGCGCATGGAATCATTTTATGCCGAATCAATAACACCTAACCAAGCATTTTGGGCAGAAGCCGATACTGATTTACGTTTTTTTTCGGGTGATCAAACCGTATGGAATGATGTCTATGGCAATTTGCCTACAAACCGTAGAAGAAACTTTTGTTTTAATCGTATTAGGCGTGTTATTAATATGATTGGTGGCCATCAACGGCGTAACCGTAAATCCACTATTGTTATACCGGTTGAAAATGGTGATTCACAAACAGCTGATCAATTCACCAAAATTATGTTATGGATTGCTCGTAGCGAAGGGATGCTTGAAACGATATCAGAATCATTTGAAGGTAGCCTTATTACCGGCATGAATTTGCTCAATGTTTGGGTTGATTACCGTTCAGATCCTATTTCAGGAAATGTAAAAATTGATAATTGTTCTTATAATAGCTTTTTAATTGATCCGTATTTTAGAAAATCTGATTTGTCCGATTGTAATGGCATTTGGAAACGTTCATTTTTAACGCGTCGTGAAGCAATTTCACTCATGCCTGATAGAGCAGAAGAGATAGCCGGACTTTCTAATAATGATTCTGGTACTGGTCGTGATGGAAAATTTCAATTTATGCCTGAATCGTACTCTTGGTCATACAAAAATTTGTTAACCTATGATGAGTTTTACTATCGTGATTATCGCACGCAAAAAATGCTTGCCGATACCGTTACGGGTGAAACGATGGAATGGAAATCAAATAATGAAGAAGGATTACGTTCATTCTTGCAGGCATATCCGCAAGTTACTCTTATTGACCAGGAAATCCCGACGGTGCGTGTGGCGATCGTTGTCCAAGGCAAAGTTATGTACGATGGTCCGCAACCAATGGGAATAGATAAATATCCGTTTGTACCGGTGTTTGCCTATTACCATCCGGAAATGCCGTATTTTCCCAATCGCGTACAAGGCGTTGTTCGCGGATTACGGGATGCACAATATCTTTATAATCGTCGTCGGGTTATTGAACTTGATATTTTAGAATCACAAATAAACTCTGGTTATAAATATAAAGAAAACGCGTTGGTTAATCCTAAAGATGTATTTTTAACCGGACAAGGTCGTGGTTTGGCGCTTAAAGAAGAAGCACAAATGAGCGATGTTGAGCAAATTTTACCACCCAACGTACCACCGTCAATGATTCAACTTTCTGAGTTATTAGCGCAAGAAGTTGCACAAATATCAGGTGTAAATGAAGAATTATTAGGAAGTGCCAATGATGATAAAGCGGGTATTTTATCCATGCTGCGTCAAGGTGCTGGTTTAACAACGTTACAGATTTTGTTTGATAACCTTGATCATGCACAAAAGCTCTTAGGCCATTTAATATTAGACTTAGTCCAGGCTAATTATACGCCGGGTAAGGTAAAAAAAATTCTTGAAGGTCAAGAGCCTACTGATCAATTTTATAACAAAGCGTTTGGTAAATATGGCGCTGCTGTTGAAGAAGGGGTAAACACAACGACGCAAAAACAAATGCAGTTTGCGCAAATGTTACAACTTCGTGAAATTGGAGTGCCTATACCTGACGATATTTTAATTGAATCATGTACTCTACAAAATAAAACACAGCTTCTGCAAGCAATAGCAGAGCAAAAACAACAACAAGCGCAAGCGCAACAATTACAAATGCAACTTGCGATGCAAGAACAAGTTGCCCGCACACAACTTGCACAAGCGCGTGCTCAAGCAGATAAAGGTCTTGGCATTGAACGTTTATCGCGAGTGCAAGAAAATCAAGCGTTAGCGCAAGAACGACAAGCGCAAGCGCGCAAAGATGATGACATAGGTTTATTAAATATTGTAAAAGCCCTTAAAGAAATCGACACTATTGATCTTTCACAATTAGAAAAATTATTAGCTCTATCCCGTGTATTAGAGCAACGTGATGCTGGTGCACCAATGCAAGCTCCAAACGCACCGCCACAACAGGAAAATATTCCGACGGCTACGGTAGCTTAGAGGAACTTTTTTATAACCTTGCTATCCCAAGAGGGAAAAGCAGTAACTACCATAAGGAGAAGCGATGGCTGCAAAAAGACACCATAGCTCAAAAAAACAAACCATGTTAGATAGATACCATGAACATGCTGGAATGGAACGTGAAATGCACGGTTACCGACCAGACACCATGGGGTATATTTCAAAACATGAACGAAATATGCATAATGATAAATCTCGTAATGATCAGATGCCAGAAAGATCTGGACCATACTATTATGACAGACAAGGTATGGATGAACATCGCATTCGTGAACGATCAAGCGGCAAAATGAGCATGTATAATGATCCGTATTATGGCAATGAAATGAAAAATGATCGCCGTGATGGCAGAATGTACGATGGATTTTATGAAGGATATGAAGGCAGACGCCGCCAAGAAATGGTTGATGCTGGTATGATTCATGAAGATCACCGTCAAGTTGCTAATTTGCCACAAGACGTAAAAATGACCATGTATCCAAAAACAGGACCACGCACACCTGAAGAGATCGATGACACAATTATTGGTGTTGACCGTCAAATAAATTTTGATAACAGTCAAAAGATGAAGCACTTTTTCCCTAAAAAAGTCTAATAGGATTACTATGGAAGATATTAAATTTAAAGCCCAGATGATGGGGATGTCTCCACGAATGATCCGCAAGATCGATCCACGTCGTTTACAAGAAGTTCTTGATTCACGTATGATTCAAGAAGATGAACGTGCTATTGCTAATGCGCCAACGCAATTTATTCATAAACAATTTCATCATAGTTATGTAAATCCCTATGGTGATAATGGTTCTATACGCCCAATACCACCAAGAAACCGGTGTTGTTCTGATGGTGAAGATAGGTTTGCGCAAGAGGCTATGGCACAAGAAGAATCATATGGTGCTAAGGTTAGGAGTGAATGGTAATGCCATTAATGCCAAGAACAAACAAAAAAGCGCGTAAGATTGCGTATAAAATATTGGGAAAACCGAATAACATTAAGTATCAAAAACCGCCGTGGTCAGCTTGGGTTGATAAACGGTTGTTGTTTGAAGATACTTCACGACAACGATAACAAAAGGAGGGGCTTACGCTCCTCTTTTTTAAAGGATTGTGTATGAAGAAACAAAAAAAAATAACGATAGCAAAAGGCGTTAAAGTTGACCGTGGCATTGTGGAAAAAATGCGTGAAAAAAAGGGTTCATCAAACGCTGGTAAATACAAAAAAGTAGCTAAAAAAAATTTTGCTGGCAGTGCTGGCGGTGCTTCATCAGTTAGTTTTCCTATAAATACCTTAAAACGAGCGCGCAACGCTTTGGCTCGTGCTCATTATGCGCCTAATCCGGCAGGAATTCGGGCGGCGGTTTATAAAAAATACCCTCAATTAAAATTTAACAAATAAAAAGGAATGTACTATGGCAAAAGATAAAAAAAAGAAAAAAATCAAAAAGCCGGTTGATAAACGCAAAATCAAAATGGTTATGGAAGAATTTAAAGAAGGTGAGTTACACTCTGGTAGTAAATCAGGGCCTAAAGTGGTAAAACCTAAACAAGCCATCGCGATAGCTTTGTCTGAAGCGCGTCGCGTCAAAAAAAAGAAAAAATAAACTTGAACTTCCTTTTGTATGGGCCTTTTGTTGTAATGACAAGAGGCTTTTTTTTAGGAGATGATTATGAACTATAGTAGTTTTCTGCTTTTATTAATAATTATAAATGCGTCGGCAATGAATCCTAAAAAAACTGATGCGCAACATGCTGCCATTGTAAAACAACGATATGACCGGTATAAAAAATACACTGACAACCATACATTTACCTATTCTATTTATGAAACGTATTACAAAAAACCTGACCAACAAATAACAAATGCTAAAACAAAAGGAGAATCACAATGAAATATATTTTTTTGTTTTTTTTGGTTATGAATATAGTTGGTATGGGTGATGAAAATGAACCGGTAAAAAAAATAAAACCACAAAAACCTAGCTATAATTTTTTACTAAATAAAATAAATCATTTAGAAAATAGAATTGCCTATATTGTGTATTATGCTGATGGTGACATGGAAATGTTGCAAGATGTACAACGTTTACAAGATAAACTAATAAAACTACAAGCAAAGTTACAAGAATTTCACACTGATGAAAGAAACTAATGATAGAACCGCGTCAAAAAGTTGGTAAAATATCGTACGATTTGTGGAATAAAAAACCAGAAGCAGCTGATCCTTATGAGCAGATGCGTGAACAACTTTCTGATTATGACAAAGAACTATTTTCTTGTTTAGAACAAGCAAAAAAAACATATCCTGGTGATTTTTATGTGGTGGTAATTACCAAAAAAGAACGATTAATGCCAAATGTAATGCGTAATTATTTTTTTGCCCGTTCTACATGCCCAACTCCTGATTACGATCAAACAGTGTACCTCTATACAAAAGTTGACGATTCAGTAGAATTCCTCTGGGTTATTCCCTCAAAACAAGCATGTTTATATATGTTAAACAACGTGCTTGAAATACAAGAAAAAGAACTTTTACAATTTGTGCTTGATTTTTCGGATGGTACTTTGATGAAAAAAGCATTAATTCTTAACAAAGAAATTGAAGGGTAGTATATGAACGACACATTATTACACAATGAAGAAGTAGCCAATGAAATTACAACGAATGAAGAAAGCACGCAAGCGAACACCCAAAACGAACAATCAACAACAACTGCAGAATCAAATCAAGCCAGAAACTTTGCTGCATTACGTGAAAAGGCTGCTCGTGCAGAGCGCGAACGGGATGAAGCATTACGCTTGGTGCGTGAGATCGAATCAAAAAAACAACAAAACGTTGTAGAAGAAGAAATCGATTTATCGTTGGGTGATGACGAAATTGCCGAAGGTAAGCATTTAAAGTCCGTTGCACAACAAATAAAACAATTAAAGAACGAACTTAAAAAATACAAACAAGAATCGACGCTAACGACAGTTGAAACAAAAATTCGATCTAACTATCCAGACTTTGATTCCGTTGTTTCTCGGGAAAATTTAGAATCGTTGCGAAACAACTATCCAGAAATAGCACAAACCATAATGACAAGCACTGACCAATACAGCCAAGCGGCGTCGGCGTATACATTAATTAAAAAATTAGGTATCGATACCCAAGGAAGTTATGAAATGGATAAACAACGAGTACAACAAAATGCGGCAAAACCAAAACCACTTGCAAGTATAAATGCGCAGCAAGGTCAAGGCGCTTTATCACAAGCTAATGCGTTTGCTAATGGATTAACAAAAGAGTTACAAGCCCAACTTATTAAAGAAATGGCTGAATCAAGAAGAGGCTTCTAATTTAATTATTCTCCTTCTAATAAAAAAGACTCCTATTTTACGGGAGTCTTTTTTAATGTACTTGAGAAAAAGAGAAAATACCGTTTTAATACGTAGTAATTAAATCGAGGGTATTAACCGAATTTATTCCGATAGCATCTGCAAATGCTGTTTTATTTTTCAAGGCAAAATAATTCATCAATTCTGCTTTCTTCTTTACGATTCCCCCACATGTAGTCAGAAATAGATGATCCTGAATCAGATGAAGAAGATGAAGATGAATCGCTTGAGGTTGATGTTGAAGTTGTATCAGTACCCATAGCAAATGCAGCTGCATTAACACCTAAGAGCGCTGTTAGTAAAAGTGTTTTGTAGTTCATGTAAGTAATCCTTCTAATAGATTGGTAAATAAACAGATCTTAGTGTAATAATAAAGCTTTTTTTTACAAGACTTGCATAAAAAATTGTCTTTGTAGTAGGCTACTTTTGCGTATCTGAGTCTCGCACACTCAAATTTCTATCTTTTCTGGGCGTATCGGTCTCGCCAACCATTCACCGACGTATTGGTCTCGTCAACCTGAAATTGTTATTGATAAACAACTGTTCAGGAGTAATTCTATGTCAATTACCACAACAAGTACGTTGCCAGCACCCGTTCAGCAGTCGTTTTCGTATAAATTGTTGAGTGTACCGGTTCCTAACTTCATACACAATATACCTTCAGTACGTAAACAAATGCCTCGAAACGGTGGTACAACGTTAAGAATGAGACGGTTTAATCCGTTAAATACCGCTATGGTTCCTTTAGGAAATTCAGGCGTTACCCCACCTCCGCAAAATTTAACAGCTATCGATATCGACGCTAAGATTGATTTTTACGGAACTTATGTTCAAATAAATGAACAAGTAACATTGCAAAACCAAGACCCTAAAATAAATGGGGTCTAAAAATTTTAGGTAATTGACTTGAAAACCCAAATTCCGGGCAACAAGGGGCAAGCAAGGAAACTGTGCAGCCTGAACGACTAAACCCTAAAACACAGAAATGTGATGCGATAGTCTGAACTCTGCCAATAGATGAAGCTTTCGGTGGGCGAAAGCAAAAAAAGCAGAGAGGTGAACCCGAAGTGGCATAACCCGCCTGGGCATCATTTAAACATGGTGTTAAAAGTAGCAACCCTGGTCAGGACGCGGTCTGAATGATCATCAGAGTAACCAAGTCCATAAGTAACAGAATGGTATTAAACGAATGTGCAGCACGTTTAGGCGTTTCATTACGCCAAACAGAAGATCAGTTAACTCGTGATATGTTGGCAGCAACAGCATCATTTATTAACTGTACTGCTGGCGTTAATGGTGATAACCCAACTGAAATTACCCGTCCTGATGTTGATGAAGTAGTAAGAACATTGCTTAATAACAATGCTTATACACTTATGGACAACATTGAGGGTGAAGATAAGTTTGGTACGGCGCCAGTTCGTGATGCGTATTTTGCATTATGTTCTACGCAATTAACCGGTAATTTAGATAACGTTGCTGGTTTTATTCAAAAAAACCAATATCCAGCTCCTATGAATGCGTTGCGTTCAGAGTGGGGTGCGATAGGTAACCTTCGTTTCTTAATTTCATCTATTGGTAGCGTATTTCCAAATGCGTCTGCCTTAGGTCAAAATGTTTACAACATTTTCTGTACTGGTTTAGAAGCGTATGCGGTTATCGAACAAGATGGCTATTCAGCTTCATTCATTTATAGACCACCTATTTATGATGGACCTCTTGCGCAAAATATTTCTGTTGGTTATAAGTTCGCCCAAGTTCCTCGTATATTGAACGATCTTTGGATCATCAATTTACGTGCGACATTAGCGTAAGGAGTGTACGATGGCTTATAATACCGTAAACGTACAAGGTTCATTTGTATCAACTGGTCAAGCGCAATTTTTGCCGTTTCCTTCAGGAGTTGATTGGATTGATGTGTATAATTACACACAAATTGGTGCATCTGCAAACCCATCAACCGGTTTTCATTTCCATTGGCAAAGACCAGTTAACGTATTAATACCAAATACAACATTAATTTGGTTTAATACTGCTGGTTCACAAGTGGTTAATGCAGCAACCGCAGCACAAAGTATTTACCCGTTAGACACAACCAATCCACCATTAAATCCGCCTGTTGCTATTACCGCTGGTACAAATGCTGTACAACCAGTATTTTCTACCGGTTCAACAACTGGTTTATTTACCGGCAGTATTGTTCGTGTAACTAACTTGGCAACGGCGCCAAACCTAAATGGCTATGATTTTAGCATTGATACGGTGGTTACAAACACCAGTTTCAGAGTTAAAAACCCATTAGCAAACGCACCGGGAGCTGTCTCAGGTGCTGGTTCGTATCGTTTAATTAGTTCTAACCCTGTAGTTCCAGGATTAACCTATTGGTACCCATCAACCCGAAGAATTGTTAATATTACCCGAGCCTTTCCTGCTGTTATTACTACATCAGTTGATTCCAATTATATTGCTGGTCAATCTATTCGTCTTGTTGTTCCACCAGCATTTGGTATGACAGAAGCGGATGGACTTCTTGTTAACATTATTTCGGTAAGCGGTGGTCAAATAACCGTTAATCTTGATTCAACAGGATTCTCTCAATTTGTATTCCCTCTTGTTGCTGCGTATCCATTTACGCCTGCAGAGACAATACCTGTTGGTGAAGAAACCGATCAGTTCTCTAACCCTAACTTACTTGATGACGCTACGCGTAATCTTGGTGCTACGGGATTAGTGTTACCTGCCGGTCTTTTAGAGCCTGCTGGCCAATTAAACGATGTTATCGTTTGGATTGCGGGTAAAACTTTTAATGGATCGTAATCTGTACTAAGATTCTGGGGAGTCATTGTGACTCCCCTGTTTTTGAAAGGAATTCTATGCAAAAAGGTTTAGTTAATAACGGTAGAACATCGGTTGTGAGTAAAGCGGTTTCTGCTGAACAAAAAAAAGAGTTATCAAAAAAATTAAAATATCAACGTGATAAAGATCGTGAACTGGTTACTGGTTTATTTCGTTATTTTGAAGTACCCAACGGTGTTTTAGAATTTAGCTATAAACAATACCGTGAAGATCCTGTAGAAACCTATCAGTTGTTTGACAATCAATACTACACGTTGCCCCTTGGTGTTGCTAAACATCTAAACAATAACATTGCGTACCCTCAATATGAATACATAAAAGGTGAAGATGTTATTGGTGGCTTTAATCAAGGCTACGGACAAACAGCAGCAACGGGTATGCGGGTAAAAAGTAAAGTACGGCGGTGTGGTTTTTATAGTTCTGATTTTTTAGAAATTGAAGATTTGGAAACAAAACCAACAAAGATTATTGAAGTTGATACCATTATGACACACGGATAAACCAATGGTTGCGTATACCTGTTATGCCTTACCATTTCCTGTATTTCAACCAGCTATGCGGCTTATTGCCAGTATAACCAATAGTTATCCCTGCATAGTTACCACAACATTTGTTAATCAATATGTTGATGGCACCATAGTGCGGTTAGTTATACCTGAAGCATGCGGTATGACGCAAGCAGACCAGTTTGTAGGACCATTAACGGTGATTGATGATACTAGTTTTAGTTTACCACTTAACACCATTGATTTTACTCCTTTTGTTATACCGGTGTTAACAAATCCTCATATTGATATTTGTGCACAAGTAGTACCTGTTGGAGAAAATAACGATACGTTAGAGGCTGCTGTGCAAAATGTTTTACCCTATCAAGCTGTATAAAAAGGAGCATAATGGCAACAACTAACCCTAACAGTACTCTACAGGCCATACGGACCAAAGTTCGTCGGTTAACCCGTACGTTATCTGAAAGCCAGTTAAGCACCACTGAAATTGATAACTATATCAATACGTTCGTGGTCTATGATTTTCCGGAACATTTAAGAACGTTTAATTTACGCCAACCATTTAGTTTTTGGTGTAATCCTTATCAAGATGAGTATCCAACTGATGAGGCATCATTTGGTGATCCGTTAACAAATCCTACTATTCTTAATAACCCGTTGTATAATTTTCAAAATAAATACATTACCGTACATCCACCTGTGTATATAGCTGGATTTAATAGCTTTTATACCCAATCGCGTGAGCAATTTTTTGGTATTTATCCTTTTGTAAATTCCATTGCCTCTATAGGTCCGGTTGGAAATGGTGTACAAACACAATTTACCGGTGTCATTAACTCACAACAAGCGTTGATACCGCCATCGCTACAACAACAACAAGTAAGTTTACTGCAAAAACACGTATTATTTAGTTCAGTTGATAATAACAACAATGGTTTATCAATGATCGACGTTCCGGTCATTGATACGTTAACCGGTAATCCAACAACCCAAGGTAATTTATATATGCCCGGTTTTACGCCAGCGGCACCACCAACGGTTGTTACACCAAATAACACCATAAATTATTTTACCGGTGCATTTACCGTTACGTTTCAATTTCCTCCGGGTGTTGGTGTTGCTATAAATAGCCAAACAGTGCCAACTGCCGTTACTCGGCCACAGTCTATGCTGTATTACAATAACGTTTTTACGTTACGGCCAGTTCCCGATCAACCATATCAAATAAACTTTGAAGTCTATAAACGACCAACAGCATTACTTGCAAGCGATCAAACACCAGGACTTGAAGAATGGTGGCAATATATTGCGTATGGTGCCAGTAAAAAGATATTTGAAGACAGAATGGATTTAGAAAGTGTTGCGTTAATTCTTCCTGAATACAGAAAACAAGAAAATTTATGCAACAGACGCACAATTGTGCAATTAACCAACCAACGATCAGCAACAATCTATACCGATCAATTAGGCAATAATGGTGGCCAATGGGGTTGGTGGGGAGCTAATTTTTAAGGAGTATGTATGGATTTTTTAAGCTTACTTGCAAATAGCCAATTTCTAGCATTTGTGGGTGCATTTTTTGTCGTAAGTATTGGCATTGTATACCTCATAACCAGAGATTTCTAATGGCAGGACCGTTTCCTTATACTAATAATACCCCACAATCAACTGATCAAATATCACAAACACAAGTACCTATTCAACAAAATTTTGCGTCAATACAAACATTGATTCAGCAAAACCATGGTGATTTTACAACGGCAGTAGCCGGACAGCATAATTACGTACAAATGCCGGTGCAAAGTGTAGCTCCTGGCGTTACGGCCGGTGAAGTTGGTTTATATAATCTGCTGAATGCAGGTGTTAATGAAATGTTTATTCGTAAATCGGATGGTACGTCGGTTCCTTTAGCAAAAGCAAGTTTAAACCTTCCTGGTTATAGTTATTTACCTTCTGGGTTAATTATGCAATGGGGATTAAATACAAGCGGCGCTGTTGCTTTAACGCATGTAACGTATCCTTTTACGTTTCCTACAAGAACGCTAATTGTGGTTGCAACACCTGCGGTAACTAATCAAATTGATAAAGATTCAGCAGTTACGGTTGTGTGTGCTGGAACAGGCGCACCAACAACAACTGGATTTGATGTAATGGTTAATAGAAGAACTTCATCTTCAGGACAACCTCAACCTACTTCCCAATTTTATTGGTTGGCGATAGGATTTTAACATGCAATTTGATCGTTTTCTTATAGCACCGTTTGAAACTGGCTTACAAACTAATTTAAAAAAATGGTTAATCATGGACGATGCGTTTGCTCGTCTTCAAAATGCCTATGTTTTTCGGGGCAGAGTAAGAAAACGATTTGGTGGTGCGCTAACAGGTACTGGTTACCCATCGATGCAATTAGCACCTTTTTATTCAAAAGTAAGCATTTTACTAGGAACAACAAATGGTGCCGGAACATTAGCAGGTACTGTTCCCGGAAATAAATTTAAAGTCGGGCAACAATTTACTATAGGCTCAGCAATCTATACGGTAGTAACTGCCGGTGCTGTACAACCAATCCTGCAAACAGTAGCTACCACAACAGCTACGTATAGCACAACAAATGGCGCTTTTAATTTTGTTGGTGCGCCCATAAATGAAGATGTATATTTTTATCCCTCAGAGCCTATTATGGGTCTTGCACAATATGATCGAGAAGCAGTTAATAACGCCTTAACATTTGCGTTTGACACACAATTTGCGTATACCTTTGCTGGTGGTTTTTGGATACGATCACAAACGGGTGGTATTCCTGTGTGGCATGGTACGGATGTTGATTTTTTTTGGACCTGTAATTGGGAGGGATTAGATGCTACTCTTGCTCGCCTTGATCGTGCTTTATTTGTTACCAATTATTTTGTTGTTAATCCTAATGGTCCGACTAACGCTAATGATGATCCTCTTTATTATTTTGATAATGTTACTGGGTGGAATGTTTACCAGCCAATATTTTTAAATGATGGCAGTTATGTGCAAACAGCCCGTATAATAGTTGTTTATCACGGCCGTTTAGTTGTTTTAAACACTATAGAATTTATCGTAGGAAATAATGCCTATACCCAATATCAAAGTAGAGCACGATGGTCATGGGTCGGTAGTCCTTTTGCAACAAATGCATGGCTTGAAGCAAATCAAACAGGCTATGGCGGCGCTGGTTATGCAGATGCGTATACAACTGAAGAAATTATTAGTGCACAGTTTATAAAAGATAGACTTATTGTATTTTTTGAGCGCAGCACGTGGGAATTAGCGTATACCGGTAACCAAGCAGAACCGTTCCGTTGGTATAAAATTAATACAGAACTTGGTAGTGAAGCCACGTTTTCTTCCGTGCCATTTGATAAAGAAATATTAACGATAGGTAACACCGGTGTTCATAGTTGCACTGGTGCAAACGTACAACGTATTGATGATAAAATTCCCGATGAAATATTTTTGTTTAAAGATCCTGATTCTGATACACAAAGAATAGCCGGCATTCGTGATTTTTTTGTAGAAATGGTGTATTGGACGTATCCGGCTGATAGTGAAAACACCGTTAATAGATTTCCAAACCAAGTAATGGTGTACAATTATAAGAACCCGTCGTGGTCATTTAACGATGATTGCATAACAGCGTTTGGGTATTTTGAGCAACAAACAGGGCTTACGTGGGGTGATGCTAATTTTACCTGGCAAGAAGCTAATATGACGTGGGGTTCTGGTGTTATTAGTGCACAATTTAGACAGGTTATTGCTGGTAATCAACAAGGGTACATTTTTAAAGTAGAAGCTGATAATGCAACAAATGCACCCGTGATGAGTTTAACAAATGTCAGTATCACCAATGCAACCCTGACCCTAACAATTATAGATCACACGCTTGCTCCTGATGATTATATTTATATTCAAAATGCAAGCGGTATAAGCGGTCCGTTTAATGGGTTTATTTTTAAAGTAGAACTTTTACTCGATAGCAATCGTATCATTGTTTATAACAAACCAATTCCACCCGATCCGTATGTGCCTATTACCGGTACGTATACGGGCGGTGGTTCAATCACCCGCGTCAGCGTTATACAATTAGCCTCAAAGCAATGGAACCCTTATGTTGGGAAAGATAAAAACTTCTACTTATCAAAAATAGATTTTGCCGTAGAACGCACAGAAAGCGGTCAAATTACCGTTGATTATGCGCCGTCAGCTGCTGATGTTTCTTTGGTGTTTGATGGTGGTTTGACCGATGCTATTATGGGTAATAACGTGCTTGAAACATCGCCATACGCAGAAGCACCGTTAGAAAAATTCCAAGAACGGTTATGGCATCCGGTGTATTTTCAAACTGATGGCCAATGTATACAGATATTTATGTCATTAACCGATACACAAATACGTACCCCTGATATAGTGTTTGAAGATTTTACGCTTGAAGGTATGATTTTGTATACAATGCCAACATCAGAAAGGTTACAATAATGGCATTTCCAACGCCGACCAACCAACAAAACCAAGTTGGTGCATTTATACCCACCAGTTTTATTTGGGATGTTGATACGTTGTACACCATTGATGTTAATTCCCAGGAATTTAAAGAACTTTTAGTTCGGTTGTACCAAAACATCATTAATATGGCTAACGTCATTAACATTAAAGACTCGGGCTATTATAACACGCTTGAATTTGTTAATGGACAGCTTTATTTTCCTAATCCTGCTGACAATTCACGATCAGCTCAAGGGCCTGAATTTCGACAAGTTATTCGTAAAACGTTTAATTTTGGTGCGTTACCAAACACAGCTACTAAAACATTAGCTCATGGTATAACGTGTACACCAACTACAACATTTACGCGCATTTATGGTTGCGCAAGTGATACAACAGGATTGACCTATATACCGTTACCCTATGTGTCAACAACAGGACTTGCCAATCAAATAGAATTATTTTTGGACGCAACCAATATTAATGTTAGAACTGGCAGTAACCGAAGTAATTTTAATATCACGTATATCGTTGTAGAATTTTTACAATCTTAGGAGTTAGTATGGCACTTTTTTCTAGTACCCCAGCACAATTTAAACAGTTAGATATTTTATCCCAACCGCAATTGCAAGCGCAACGTAGTTTATTACAATCCGGCCAACGTCAATTACAAAATAATCCGTTAAGCTTTGCACCACAACGCGAGCAATATTTAAAACAGTTTAATGAACAAATTATTCCCACGCTTGCTGAACGGTTTGCCGATAACCAACGCTCAAGTGCTTTTAAAGGTGCTCTTGGCAATACCGCTTCAGATTTTGGTGCCAAATTAGCAGGTTTAGAATCACAATATAACTTACAAGCTAACCAGCAAGGATTACAGCAATTAATGGCTGGCCTTAATCCAGAGTTTCAAAACATATTACAACCGCGACAAGCATCGCTTTTTGAAAATTTGTTTTCCAGTTTAGGTTCAGGCGCAGGATCTGCAGCTACTTCGTTTTTAGGCAGTGGCGGTGCTGGCGGCATACTTGCTTTATTACAAAGCTTACTAGGCGGAAATCAACAACAAGGAATGGCACAGCCCGTAAGTTTTCAATCACAAATGCAAAATGAACTACAACCATCAGGAGGTAATGCAGTAAGTAGCCAAGCATTAATGAATTTATTATTACAATCATTAGGAGGACGTTAACATGGCATTACCATTACAAATTTTACCACAAGAAGAAACACTTGGTTCAAAATTAGGCACGGCACTTGGATCCGGGATTAACCAAGGCCTACAAAATTTAGCACAAATGAAAATGCAGGAATTAGCAAAGCGCAATGTAAGCCGCGGCCTACAATCGCCAATTCTTAATTTTTCACCTGACGAAGCGCAAATGCTCAGTAACCTTGATAGTGCATCCCTTAATCAAATTATTAAACAACGGTTGGCACAACCCCAACAAGAATCGTACGCACAAGCAATAAATGCTTTGCTTGGCGGTAATCAACAGCCTATGGAAAACCAAATAAACACCGGCAGCCAAAATCAACAAACGCAGCAACAAACAGATTTACAAAATCAACTGTTTGGCCAACAAGCAACGACCACAAAAACACCGTCATTAAAAGGTTTAACAGAACAACAGGCAACTAATTTGGCAAAATTATCAGCTTCTGAACGCAAACTGCAATTAGAAAAAGATAAAGCAGCTAAAAAAGAGCTGCGGGATATGCGCAAAGAAGAACGAGATATACAAAAAGATATTGATACAGAAACCAAACCATTTTATGACGAAATCACCAAAGGTGCCAAATCTGCAGAACAAACCAATAAAAAACTGTCGCGTATGGAAAAATTAATTAACGAAGGCAAGTTAGGCGTTCCTATTATTAATACCGTTTTATCAACTTTTAAAGAAGGCGCTTTTGGTACGTTCGGTCCCAAAATAAATTTAGATTTCTTAAAAACAGCCGATGCGCAGGAATTTGAAAAACTTGTTGCAGATTTTTTACCGGAAGTAAAAGATTTTTTTCCTGGAAGAGTAACAAATCAAGATTTAACGGCATTTTTTGCACGCTTACCAGAACTAACCAAATCAAAAGCAGGAAACCTTCGATTAATTAATAGTCTAAAAGCGGCTAACGCGGAAAAATTATTACGAAAACAGCTCACCGATCAAATTATTGAACAAAACAATGGCCGACGCCCAAGAAATCTTGATCAATTAGTTGAAAAAGCGGGTAAAGCAGAGTTTGATAAATTATATAAAGAATTTATTAACGCACCAAGAATATTAGAGGATTTTGGCGGGGGTATTATTAAATACTAACGTCTAATCTCTCGTATTAATAACCGTAAAACGAAAAACATCCATACGGGCGGAAATAAAACAACCAACATTTTTTTCAAACGTGGGGTGTTTTCGTTTATAAAATTGGCATAAAACGAACCAAAAAATATAAACATAATCCACAGAATGCCTAAAATATTTTCCATAACAAACCTTTCATTTATACATATAGAATACCATACGCACAAATAAAAGCAATATTTATTTTTATAAATTATTCAGACTGTTACTAAAATACTCAACCCTATCCCAAGAACTTAGGTAAAAACTTAAGATAGGGGCCTCAAAGATAAACCCTTGCAAAAAGGAAATAAAAAAATACTGCAAGGGAAATAAAAGGAGTTTGTAGAATATTTCTCGTGTATATCCCCGCAAAAAAGAATTGCGCAAACCTTAAAGCGGGGAAAAATAAATAAAATTAGGGAATGAAAATAAGCCTAATCGGTAGTTATTGTAGTCTGTTTAATAACTTTATCAATCTTATCAATAAGGTTATTAATTACGCGTTCATTACAATTACAAAGTTTTTTTGAATTAGCAATCCTAAATTCCCGCAAAATAAGAAAGCTGATTAAAACATTTAAAAAAGGTAGCGAGTAAAGGGCATACATAATCATTCGTTGTTCTCCAATATAAGGGTTGCTAAATGACGTTGGCAATAATGGGTTTTTATTTTTTCTTTAGAGCTTATATATCGTACATGGGTTACCGTTGGTGCGTTGTTGCAAATAAAACAAAGACGGCTGGTAAGAACGGCATAATTATATTGCCAGTTTCTCTTTATAATCGGCATGACTTCATACCCACAGCCGGTCAACAACGTAAGAATTGCTAAACAAACAAGCAAATAACTAATCATCATCGCGTTTCCTTTCAGGCACTAACGGTGACGATGCTATTTCTGGCATAACAACCGTTATCTTTGTCTCATTGCCTTGATTACCCGTTGCTACTTTTTTTATCTCAGCCAACTTTAACTCGTTGGTTATCCATTCATCATCATACCGAGGCATCATACGTAAAGCACTTGCCGCGTCAAATTTTCGGGTCATAGCACCTATTTCTCTGCGCGATGCTATCTTTGCCAACGTAAAATCATACTCTTCTTGTAAAGGCTGATATCGTTCGCACCATTGATAAAATACTTTCCAATGCAATCTTCGTTCAACTAAATAATCCTTAAAACGGAGTGATGTTTCTTTATCTGCCCATTCTCTCATGTTTTCACAAACCTCTTGTAAAAAGTCATCTGGAATAGGTTTGCCATATGAAATTAAAATTTTAATTCTATTATCGTAGCTAACCTTGGTAGCATCTTTTTTTTCGCTTGTGATAGGATGAGGGTTTTTTCTCTTTAATCGTTTGGCTAGCAGCCCATTCATAGTCATGGATTCTCTTTTTTAGTTCTAGAAATAATGCTTCTCGTTCCCACAAATGATCATACAAAAAATCTACCGGCATAAACAAGTGGGTGATTGATTTATCATTATTGACCATAAAATGTATTTCATACTCATCAGACTGGACTGATGGTAAATTCAGTTCTTGGTGTATCATCATATACCTTAAAAAAACTACCGTGGGCTATTTGGCGATCATCTTTAAATACAATATTTTTACAAACGTCTTCGTAAAATTTAATTAAATTAGAAACATC
>JBGALP010000343.1:0-4385 GCA_044223805.1 Agriterribacter sp. | reverse complement strand
AAATGGCACACGTGCCGTGTATACCGCCATAGAAATTGAGGGATACGATACTCACCCTAATTTTTATAAAAGCCCCGGAACAGAATTTAACCTGCACCGCATCGCCAATACTAATGCATATAGTGCCGCAGGATACTTTGGTTACTATTTATACATGCCTTCCAACAACAATCCACTCAAAGTATTCCTTCATAACCAGGGTACAAACGATAAAGGTGACTACCTCACCTATACGTATGAGTACGATGCAAATACAAAACTGCCTTCAAAAATAAGTTTTACCAATACAAGCGGCGGCATTACGAGGGGACCTTCTCAGGCTAGCGCTACCTATAACTGTAAATAAAAATCATGAAACTATTTTATATAGCAACAGCTTTATTATTTTTTTTGGGCGCCTGCCAAAAAACAGAAACGGCTGCGCCTGATATTAATTACTCCGGCAAACTGGCTACTTCAGGTGCTGTAAATTTTAAAGGCTTATGTACGTGGAGCGTTGAATACATTAACACAGTATTTGATGTTAAGCTCGATAACAGTAATCAAAAAATTTTATCTGCTAATATTGCCACTACCATGAAGGAGCATGTAGTAACCGGCAATTGCATCCCTGCTTCGCAGCAAAACCAGCACTCCTATACACTGTCTGCTTTTTCTATCAGTGGAAACAGCCTGCTTATTTATTTTAAACAAGACAATAACAGTTTCCCTCAAAACATTGCTTCCTTTTCCGGAACTGTTACAGCTTCAGAAATTACAGGTGTATTGCTTTTTTTCAGAAAAAGCGATGGTATATTCTGTACAGTTGAAATGCCTTTGCAACTTTCTAAAGTAACTCCTTAATTTAGGCGTCTTTGTTGTTATTTACGCACAACTATAGTGTAAACCTGGTGCAACCGATTATTAATAACTGTAACGAATAAGATTGTGTATATTCCCGAAATGGCAAAGCACAAGGTTACCGCCTATAAATTGAAATTAAGAAGATTATCAACGCCATTATGTAAAACGAAGATGAGAGGCTTAATGTCAATCAATGGCATAAGCCGATTTAATAAAAGCCTATGACAATATAACAGCAACGTCCTTCAGCCGGAATACATGACTAGGTTGACTTATTTAATACTTCCGTAGGCTTGATAGCCATTATTGATTTTCCTGAAAATATGCATCCATGGGTTCATACAATTTTAAGAGATAAATTCAATAACGAATTTAAAATTACCGGTATAGGTAGAGATGCAAAGCAAAACCCTGATACTGCATATGCTGAAATGCCAGAAATACAATCAGCATGGGATTGTAGAATAGAGGCTGTTGAGCATAAGAAGAATTTAGCAGTGGGCGAAAGTCTGGAGATTTTAAATATGTAATCTTCCATGCCGTTGATAATATAATAGAAACCTTCATTAACTGGAGTACAAGGCCAATGGGTGCGACATTGTTTAAGCAATGTGAATGAAATCTTTAATATTGGTGAAAATAAATTTTATGAACAAAGTTTTATTTGAACAGGTAGGCAATTTTTTTTTGCTCGACTATTCTCCAAGTCATAGCGAATTAGTTTTGCGAACAATTATTAAAGATGATTCTACAAGGAATTATGACTTCTTTTTTAAAGGGGTATCATTTGTATCGATTGCAACTAAATTCAAAAATGTTTCTATTGTAGAGGCAAATAAGGAAAATTATTTTGAAAATAACCGCGTTATTATCTCGGGTGACGATCCCCAAAAAAAGCTATTTGCTATTCGGGATATTGAGATGAACAATTATTATATCTTGGCATATTGGTTCTGTGTATTTGAAAATAGATTAAACATACTTGACTCTCCATTGGGGAATAAATTATGGTCAGAAATAAACAAACAAATCTTTATGTCAGTATAGTGTTTTACTTCTAAAAAAGTCGTCTGTTGGATTTTTGATCGAGCCAGAGATATCACATAAAACTGATAGCCCGACCCTGGCATGTGTACAATGTTATTGGGCAGAGGGGTACACCAAAATTTTAATATCAGATTTTTTATGCTCCAAAGCTCTTGCGTTATACTGGAGATTAATATAATTTTACCACACACCTGCACACACCTTAACAAAACAAATGGATACAATCGAAGAATGGACCAGACCCTATTTCACTCAACCGCTTTATAACCCACTAGTTCTCGTCTGTATTCACGGAGAATTTGATGCAGACTTTAACATACACGGACAGGATTATCAGCTTTCAGAGATACCGGAGGGTATTGCCATTCACAAATTTGGACCTGACGCACATCCGGAAATTATTGCATCTTATCTCACCGGAAATTTGTGGGAAACGCTTCAACAGGAAAATCCGATGTTAGCAAAGCAAATTGAACATTGTCCGGAATGTTACATAATTAAAGGAGAAGTGGCTGACAGTTCCAGTCTCGACTATCTCCGAAATGTGAACGGCTTGATAGCTTATCTTCTCGATCAAGGGGGGATAAGTATCTGTGATCCGCAAGGGTTGATTTTTGTTGGAAAGGAAGAATGGCTTAGCCGGTTCTTTCGACCACATGCACCAGTTCCGTTAGAACATGTCATGATTATTTATTCTGAAGAGGATGGCGGACTATGGTATCATACGAGAGGTCTGAGAAAATTCGGGCGACCGGATCTTAGCCTCAGAGAGGTTACTTCAGAGTATAATGTTGCAGTGATTGAACTATTTAAACGGTTGATTCTTTACCAGGCGTTGGGAGGTGTTATCGAAGATGGTCGTTTTGTTACATTGGATAGCCTGCCGGATGGTATGTGGTGCAAGAATAAAGGAGACTTTGACGATTTTGATTTTAATAACAGGCACATAGAGATTCATTGGAAGAAGGTTGCCTTATGGGAAGGTATTGATTAGTATAAGGAACCTTAGTGTTCTCATAAGCAATCAGGTTAAGGTGAAGAAGCTGATCAATGAATTTACAAAATCTTTATTAAAAATCTTTTATCCGGCTGGAGTAGTAAGATTGAAGGATTATTAAAAGACTCCAATAGCCGCATTGTTTTTTCTTGCCTTTGATGCTTGCGCAAGACCTTTTTGAAATTCTCGCCAACAAGTATTGCATATGCTGATATAACTGAATATGGTTGTATTTTAGCGCGGTAGCATATTCACTCATTACTGTTCCGGGAGGCATAAAAGAGCCTTTTGCCTCGCTACATATCAACAGGTAAAGCCATTTTATCAACAATTTGGTTACTGCAAGTGCGGGAACGGTGTTCCGCATAACTTTGTGGTGACAATTACTTACTCACACAATACATCCATCCATGGCAAAAGCAAAAAAGGCTGCTCCTAAAAAAGCAGTTAAGAAAGCTGCTCCAAAGAAAGCAGCCCCCAAAGCCGCCCCTAAAAAGGCTGCGAAAAAAGTGGCTCCCAAAAAAGCAGCTCCCAAAAAAGCCGCGCCGAAGAAAAAAAGAAAAATAAACCCGGCTCTATTAAAACCACTTACACCAAGTGATAGTCTTGCCGCGGTTATTGGCGCAAAACCTGCTTCCCGTCCTGATATCATTAAGAAAATATGGGACTACATCAAAAAACAGGGACTGCAGGATAGTAAGAACAAACGCATGATTAATGCTGACGACAAACTAAAGACATTGTTCAGCGGAAAATCACAGGTTTCTATGTTCGACCTGGCTAAGATTGTAAGCAGCAACGTTAAGTAATTACTTCGCGTTTTGTAATGTCATTTAGAACGATTTATACAACGGTTGCTGCCACACAGCAACCGTTGTATTTTATGACAAAGCCAATGCCACAAAATAGTATTTTACGTTTGCTGTTGTTTGCACAAAGCCTGTGTGAAATGCTCACCAACAGTGATAACGAAAAATGAATGCATAATCACTCCAGAAGCAAACCCGGATCATCGGATGGAACTTCGGATCAGGTTGCTTCTAAAATAATACAACACTTATAGATGCTATTGTAAATGCGTGGCTACTGCGCGCTCTACAACTGTATTTACAACATCATTTGGGAACGACAGAAATGGAACCATATTCATTTTGACAGTAATCTCCATAATTTCTCCGGTATGATAGCGGTGGTATGCTTTCCATGGATTCCTGAAGGCTTTCTATCTATACATCGAACATTGTATACTGGTTAACGACCAAAACATGTAGCAGATCGAATTAAATTACCGCTTTGGTTGGTACGCGGCATATTTGTAACAGAATATATAAGTTTCAGGCTTCTGGCCCCTTTGGTCCCTAACCCCTGACCCAGAAGCAAGAATGGTAAGAGTGTCAGAAAGTCACGCATGAGCGTGGCTTTCTTTTTTATGGAGAAAAAATATGTCTTAGGGATATATACGCCTTGGGAACCGTAAGGCAATAAAATAAAAAAGGGT
>JBGALP010000030.1:0-30237 GCA_044223805.1 Agriterribacter sp. | reverse complement strand
TCCAGTGTACGCGGCGAATCAAACTGGGGAAAGGTCTGCCCCTTATATGCAGGTCCCCAACCTTCATCAGTTCCATCAGATAATCCACTGCCGCGTCCATCAACAAAAGCAAAATCACCGCCGCTGCCATTTCCCTGCCCGTATTGGTGTTGATACTTGGGTAACTTCAGTGCGGATTCAAGTGTAAAATTGCTGTTGACTTCTACGCCAATGCCTTTTTGTTTTCTGCCGCTTTTTGTTTTGATGAGGATAACGCCATTGGCTGCACGCGATCCATATAATGCGGCTGCAGCGGGTCCTTTTAATATACTCATGCTTTCTATGTCGTCGGGATTTATAAACCCTGCACCGTTTCCAAAATCTACTTCCAGGTTACCGCGGCCTGAGCCACCTGTGATGGCGTTGCTGATGGGAACGCCATCTACTACATACAGTGGCTGGTTTTTATTGAGATCCAGGGAACGTTCGCCCCTGATTGATACTCTTGAAGATCCGCCGACACCGGAGGGACTGCCTACTACTGTAACGCCGGATACCTTGCCCGCAAGCTGGTTAACCACATTGGTTTCCCTGGCCACGGTAAGGTATTCAACTTTTACTTCCTGTATGGCGTAGCCTAATTTTTTCTTTTCCCTTCGTATACCCAATGCCGTTACTGCAATTTCACTTAGCGGGTTTACGGCAGACCGTACGGTAATGCTCAACACCGTCTTGCCATTTATACGCCACTCCGTTCTTTCTATGTTCGTTGCTGTAATAACCAGCGTAGCCTGGTCATCGGCATTAGCCAGTGTGAAGTTTCCTGCCTCATCACTGGTGGTTCCTTTTGTGGTTCCTTTTATCACTATAGATGCGCCTGCAACAGCTTCTCCTGCTTCATTGGTGATGCGTCCCTTAACCGTAATTGGGGGAGGAGCGTCGGTTGTTGCAATAGCAGGAGCGGGGTTCGTTTTCGGGGTGATGACGATCATGTTCTCCTTAATAATATAAGAGAGCGCCTGGTTGTGCAGGCATAGGTCGAGCGCCTCCTGTATACTCACATTTTTTACTTTAATGCTCACCGCGGGCGCCCCGGCAAGCAGTTGTGCGCTGTAAATAAAATCGTAACCCGTTTGTTTGTGGATAGCGCTGAAAATGTTTTCCAGTTGCGCATTTTTTTCTGAGAGTGTAACATTTTGCGCATAGCTTCTTGCCGAAGCATGCATACTGCAGGCAAAGATGAGTAAGAAAGCGATTTTGCTCATGCGCAGTAAATTAATAATTGACTTTTCTGAAAATACCTGGATTCGTTTTGCACGATTCCCGTGTTGGTTTTGGGAACTTAGGTCCTTTGACATAAATTTGATTTTGTTTGGGTGGTCATGAATTGCAGTCTCAAAAATGTTTATTTGTGAAAGGCCCATTCACGCCGTTTCGTATCTCACCACGAAACGGCATTTTTGTAACCTTTAGTTAAACAAAATATATCGTTACATTATCACTACGATTCTTGCGGCATAACCCGGTTGGGTAGCAGCTTCCATTCTGAACTTCACGGTGCCTGTCATAGACATTGCATCCAATAAAACAGCGGCATTGCTACGCCTTGATACCACACCGCTGAAACTAATAGGCCGCTGAACGCCTTCGTACACAATCTCGGCGTTATACCACCTGCTCACCTGGGTCATGATGGTTTGTATGTCTGCGTTTGCGAGTTTAAAAGAACCATTCTTCCAGGCCATTACGGCTTCAAGATCAACTTTTGTATCAATAAAGATATTGCCCGACGAATGGAGCGCTGCCTGCTGATCGGGGGTTAACATTTTACGCATATTACTATTGCTGATGGCAACCGAGCCTTCCAGCAATGTTACTTTAGTATCACCGCCGCTGTTGTAAGCATTTACATTAAAATGCGTTCCGAATACTTCGGTTACGGTACCGTTAGTTGTTACGCGGAATATTTTTTTCGGGTCTTTGGTTACTTCAAAATAGGCTTCGCCGGTTATTTCTACGGTTCGTGTATCTGTAGAAAAAGCAACGGGATAACGCAGCGAGCTTTCGGCATTCAACCATACCTTCGTACCGTCAGACAGGGTGAGTGTTACCACCTGGCTGCCCCGTGGAACCCTGAGGGTGTTATAGGCTGTTTCATTGTGTTTGCCATCTGCCGTATACACTATTTCTCCTGCTGTTTTGTTGATTCTTGTTGTACCTTGTATAGCTACCGACCCATCCTTTGCGCTGTCCAGCTCTATAACAGCACCGTTGCTTAAAATGAGGGTAGCCCTTGGCGTTTGCGGCGCTTTTATATCGGCAACAATATTGCTGACAGGAAGGTTACCTACCAGTTGTTGATTTACTTTGTTATTATGAAGAATAAGATAAGTTGTAATAGCGCCGGTAACCAGCATCACGGTCGCGGCTACTGCCCATTTCCATTTAAAACGTGGACTGCTTTGTAATGCTATAACACGCGCAACCTGCTCTTCGGCAGCTTCAAGTTCCAGCCGACCGGTAAGCCGGTTAAAAATCCGTTTTTTCAATACCTCACCTGAATCAGCGCTCTGCCATTCCGTTAATTCCGGTGCATGGCGTGAATACCACGCTTCAAACAATTCTTTTTCCGGTGCTGTAATCGTGCCATCAAGCCATTTCTGGGCCAGTATACGTGCTGTAGCAAGGTCTATCATGATTGATTATTTCCTTACCTATAGACTTCATTCAGCAAGACTACCCTTAGTGAGCGAAAAATAAAACTGATTTCCGGCAACAAAGAATTGATGTAGGGTTATGCAACCGGTTAAAAGAATCCATATGAACATTTGAAACCGGAGCGTCTTTTCAAACAGGTGGAAATGGAGCCGTGCATATCAAACTCACCGGCACGCATGACGTAAACTGATCATTTATTTTACGCGAGCCTCTAAAATCCTGACTACCTTTTGTAAACGATTAAGGTCGTTTTAAAATAAAGTTGGCAATAATTGTGTTGAAAATGATGGCGCTACTTTTTGGGTAGTCTTATAGTGAATACAGAACCGGTTCCCGGGGTGCTTTGCACCGAAATTGAACCGCCTGCATGGTAAATGATTTCCTTTACAAGATACAGCCCTACACCTGTTCCTTCTACCATTTTGTGTGCCCTGTAATATTTGGTGAAGATTGCATCCTGCTTGTCAGATTCAATACCAATTCCGTTATCCTTTACTGCAATCTCTATTCCATGCTCTGTTTGAACTGTACTCACCGTTATTTCGCAAGTCCTTTCAGCCGACCTGTACTTTACTGCATTGCTTATGAGATTATATATTACACTTCTGAGTTTGCGCCTTGAAAATGAAATTTCCGGTGCCTGAATATTTTGCCTTATGATGGCTTTTGCATCCTGGAGTTGTGTAGTGAGTGCAAGACAAGCATCTTCCAGAATATTTTCGAAACTCAACCGTTCCTCGTTGACGGTGTCTATGTTGGATTCATTTGGCAAATTATTAAGTTCATCAATCATTAACTGTATACGTTTTGCTGCCCTGCCCACTATCTCGATGCCTGTAGTTATATCGCTTGCATCGGAAGTGCTGTTGCCTATAATATCCAGTGCCAGCGTAATATTGGTCAATGGAGTTTTTATATCATGAGAAATCGTATCAACCAATATCTGGTGAGCGGAAATGAGCTTTTCGAGGTATTTTAAATCTCTTATCCTCGCGGTAATATCAATGAACGTAATGATAACACCGTTCGATTTACCCGTGTCAGAGACAATGTAAGGCAAAATGTTCATCTGGTACCATCGGAGATCTGTTGTTTGAACTTCCTTTTCCAATATATCCCCGGATGCCATAACATGTTTTATATTGTCTATAATGCCGGGAAAACGGAAATTATCATTAAGCTGTTCGAACTTCTTGCCAATATCTGTTGGCTTCAGACTGAACTGCTTCATAGCGGGTGGGGTGAACTTACGAAGGGTCAGTTGCTGGTCAACAAACATTTGCGGAATTATGGTGTTCCGGAAATAATTTTCCAATTCAGCATTAAGTATTTCAAAAGATTTTCTTGTTTTTTGCATGCAAACTGTAAATAGAATGTTGAGCAGAGAATGACAAAATAAATGCCATCTCAAAAACCAGATCGCTAATCCGGACATTTGAGCCATTCCTCATACTAAGTGTGCAACATTTTACCCACAGATCAATAAACATGTTTATAAAGGTGATGGCTGGGATTTTGCTTTACAATACGAAATCCTAAGAATTGGCTCATAAATTGGTTTATGTATTGGAGGATGATCCTGATATTTCGCGTTTGGTTAAGTTATTTTTATCCCGGTACGGCTGTCATGTGGAAACATTCGGAACAGCCCATGATTTTAATCAACGCATAAAAGTTACTTTACCTGACATCTGCATACTTGATGTTAATTTGCCTGATGGAGATGGATTCGAAATCAGTGCTGACCTTAGCAGAACTGCCCGGACAACACAAATCCCCATCATCGTGATGTCTGCAAGAACATTTTCGCCAAAGAAGTGCGCGGATTCGGGCGTTAAGGAATTTGTTTCTAAGCCTTTTTCAATTGATGTTTTTATTAAGGCAGTTCAGAGATTCCTTTAAAACGTACAACCATATTCCAGGACTTACTAAATATAGTTGACGCCAAAATAAATTTGAATTTCTAAGAATCACTATTATATTTGTCTTTTACATACAGCCGGCTACCGGCATTTACATTTGCCTCCCTTTTATTGTATTTCATAAGTTCATTGATTATAGCAATTGATGATGCGGCAACGCACTAACAATTGCTGGTTTTGGTAACTGCATTTTTAACGTAACTGTAAAATTTAGCATTTATGAAACTGTCAGAATTTATCGGATTGCCTGAAGATCACAAAAGATCAACTGTTATGACTCAAGGAGTGAGCATCGCCAAAAGAAAACTGCCCGGAGTAATGGTCTTTCTTTATCAATTACATGAGTATTACGTAGAAACTTATTGCTGCCCTGAAAGTCAGGAAATTGTAGAATACAGGGCTTTTCAAAACACTAAACAACTGGCACCTTATCTGGAAACAATCCAGATAGACAACCTTTTTAGGTAAAGACATTCTGCAAATATCAATTTGCTAAGGGGGGATTAATTATTTCGCCTCCTTAGAAATACTTGTATTTATACAGCTATGCCTGATGCTTTTTTGATAAACGAATGGATCAATTTAGAATTGCGAAAAGAAATTGCACTCCTACTAATTAAGGCGATATTATGAGCATTGCAGCATAGGAAAATTAAATGCGCAAAACATCAAAAAAATAAAAAAGGGTGCATAGAAATGCTCCCCGTTTTAAATCCAATATCCTATGAAAAACCGTAGCAAAAATAAGTGTAAACATTGGTGCCTGCAAATGCCAGATTGATATTTCGATGAATTGACGTTATCAGACGTTAAAAACAGGTTCTTACTATCTGTATAGTATAACCGCTATTTAATAAGGTGGTATATTTATGTGTCCCGTAAAAAATTAATATTCTTGTGAAGAACCTGTCCTCTCTGCCAGAGAGGACTTTTTATAAAGGGAGGTCATGGTTTCTGTTATAAAGCAACGGGATTTCTTATTCCGACAGTTAATAATTTTTCTACAATACGTATACAGTGAATGGCATTCCAATATATGTACATTTTTCACCCCAATGTCATTCTGTCTACCCAACGTCACTTCTCCCATAATACGACTTATCATAGTATATAACTATTCACGCTCATTTACGCACCATTCGCTCCCAAATGCATATGGTAATCCTGTAAAAGGCATTATACTTGATAACGCAATATCAAACTATTATTATGAAATCATTAAAACAAATCGGCACTTATTTGTGTTCCCTTTTATTGGCAGGATTTATACTCATCGGATGCAAAAAAGACGATGATAATCCAACCCCAACTGCAAAAACAATTACGCAGACCGTTGTGGATGATCCTAAATTCAGTATACTTAAAGCCGCGGTTGTTAAAGCTGGACTGGCAGATGCGCTTGCATCGGGAACACTCACCGTATTCGCTCCTGACAATGACGCATTTGCTGCTTCAGGTATTTCTGAGTCTACTATCAACGCCCTGCCTGTAGCAACATTAGATTCAATTCTTAAATATCACGTGGTGGCGGCTAAAGTTATGGCCAACCAGGTGCCTGCGAGCGATACCGTTAAAACATTGCTTGGCACAAACCTGTACGCTTCGAGTAACGCGAATGGCGTATTTGTAAACGGCATCAAGGTAAAAACCGCTGATGTAAGTGCTTCCAATGGCGTAATACACGTAATATCAAAAATGCTTACACCACCTACCAAAACCATTGCCCAAATTGCAGCTTCGAATGCCGACTTCAGTTTATTGGTAACTGCAGTAAGTAAAGCGGGATTGCTTACCGCTGTATCATCTGCCGGAAAATACACTGTATTCGCCCCAACCAACACAGCTTTTGAAGACGCAGGGTTTGCAAATGATGATGATATTAATAATGCAGATACAGAGCTCATAACAACGGTTGTAAAATATCATGTGTTACCAACCAATGTTTTTGCATCGGATCTTACTAACAATGCCACTCCCACAACTATTCAAGGTGGAACCCTCACTGTAGGACTCAGCCCTGCAGCAAACGTAAAAATTACCGGCAGTACGCAAAGTGCGTCTAATATAACCGCAACTGATATTATTGCTACGAATGGTGTAATTCATGTAATTGACAAAGTATTACTACCATAGTTTTTATCTTGAAAGCAATTTGAGCTAAGGCATTACAATGAAGGTTCACTCCCATTTAAATACCATTCACGTAGAAATTGGTACGGTTTATCTGGAATGTGAACCTTCATTATAGTAATCCTGAATAGCTTTATTTCCGCAGTAGCAAATTGTAAGATATATTACTTAATTGTCTGTAGCCGGCGATTAGAATAATCCGGCAAAACGAAACACCTGGGGGCTATAAAATGCAGCGTTGTATTTTTCCCAATTATATTGACAATCAGATTAGAAGCTTTATGCTATTTATCAATGCAGCATTGAGAATACTACTCATGTTAAAAAGATTATAAGTATGTGCTAATTTTGGCAGAGGCATACGAGGGCTATGAAATTATTCAGTCATCCATATCGGTATCTGTTCATTGCGCTGCTGGGGGCATATTCGTATGCTAATACGGTGTTTATAGAAGCATTTAAATATTACGGCATTGGTGGCGATTGGAAATATATACTGGCAGGGTTTACGTTCATCTGTTTTTTAGAGTGGGAAGGATGTAGAATACTGGAAAATTTAGTAAACAACAGATTGGCCATAAAAACGAATATCCATCCTGCGTTGTGGCTCTTTTTCCTAAGCCTTCCCATTGCACTTGGAGCATCTTTTATTACGTATTATGCTGTTGGTGTTAACCTCCTTCACCATACAGCTTCTACTCATTCTATCTTGCTGCGACTGACGGTTTTATTTTCATTAAGAGTGAATCTTTTTTTGCAATGCTTAAATGCAATACTTTACTTTTTAAAAAGTTACAAACAAAAAGAGTTAGAAGCTGAGGAATTGAGGCGGGTGAGTGTTCAGGCCCAACTCAATGCTATTCAAAACCAGGTAAATCCTCATTTTTTATTTAACAATCTTAATGTGCTTTCTACGCTGGTTTTACAAAAGCATAATGAGGCCAATAGTTTTATAGAGGCTTTCTCTTCAGTTTACCGTTACCTTTTAAAAAACAGAAATAATGAAATGGTAAAGCTGGCGGAAGAAGTAGAATTTATACAACCGTATATTTATCTGCTTACAACAAGATTTGGCAATGCACTGCATTTTGAACTTTCTATTCCCGATAATTGTACAGATAAATATATTGTTCCCGCTGCGCTGCAGTTATTAATTGAAAACGCTATCAAGCATAATATTGTATCAGCAACGCAACCCCTTACCATTAAGCTAATGGTTAAAGGAGACTACCTTGAAATTAGCAATAACCTACAGGAAAAACTGGAGGTTGTGCCATCAACCGGATTAGGACTTCAGAATATTCGCGACCGTTATTGGTTATTGGTAAAAAAAGGAATTGACGTTAAAAAAAGCGAAACGGAATTTATAGTCTCTATCCCTTTATTATCCGGAATTGAAAACAGTTATAAAAATCCTGTTGCAAACAATAGCAAATATGAAAGTATTGATCATTGAGGACGAGCCCTTGGCAGTTGAACGTTTAAGGTTTTTACTGGAGGACTATGATAAAAAAATAGAAATCATTGGAACGGCAGACAGCATTTCGTCGGCTAAGCAGTGGCTTGCCACACATCCTGTTCCCGAGTTGATTTTCCTGGATATTCAACTGGCTGATGGCATGAGTTTTACGATTTTTGCTGACACGGCTATAAAATGCCCGGTAATCTTTACTACCGCATACGATCATTATGCACTTGACGCATTTAAACTTTTCAGCATTGACTACCTGCTTAAACCCATTAGCCTTACCAAACTTGCGTCTGCCTTAAATAAATACCGCGATTTGGTAAATTTTACCAGACCAAGCTTCGACATTTCGCAGGTGATTGATTCACTGAAAGACGCCGGCAGAAACTACAAAGAAAGATTCCTGATAAAGTCTGGATCAAGAATGTTTTTTATTGAAACACAAAATATTTCCTATTTCTATGCAGTTGATAAAACGGTATTCCTGGTAGATAATGATGGTGTTCGTTATGTAATTGATTACACCCTTGAAAATTTACAGGATATGCTGAACGCCAAACAATTTTTCAGGTTGAACCGAAAAGTTATCAGTAATATATCTTCCATTAAAGAAATCAAAACATATCTCAACAAACGGTTACGCATCTCTCTGCAAGCCGGAAAAAATAAAGAAGAAATTATTATAAGCCGCGACCGCGTACAGGCATTTAAAGCCTGGGCCGGCTAACAACCAATAATTATTATGAAAAAAACAAACTGCAAACAATCAGCACTCGCGCTTTTATGTTCCCTATTTGCCATCAACTATTGCTATTCGCAAAACAATTCATCGCATGAAGTTAGGCCAACACATTTTGGTCACTACACTGAAATAGGAGCGCTGGCAGCAACCCGTAACAGACCTGATAATGTAACTACTGCCGCCTTTAGTTTTCAAACAGTAAACGGGTATAAATTCAACCCCCGTTTTTTTACGGGAATAGGGGTAGCTGCCGATCTGTACGCCACCCAAACTATTATTCCTGTTTTTGTTAGTATCCGAAGTGATTTTTTGACGCATGGTGCATTTATTCCATTTGGTTTTGTTGACGGTGGATATGGTATAGATATAACTTCAAGCTCAACTGATATCAGCTATAAAAGCGGTGCTATGTTTGCTGCAGGTATTGGGTTTAAAATACCTGTAAAAGAAAGCGCGGGCTTCCTGGTGAGCTTCGGCTACCGGTTACAGAAGGGCGCTACTGTTCAGTCTGGCGTTCGCAATAATTATGATAATAACCGTATTGCGCTCAGAGCTGGTTTTAGCCTTTGATTTTTTAAATGATATTAATTAAAAAGCAAATTATGCAAAGCGATCAAAACCTTTGCTATGCAATGCTTTGAGTTTGTAGTCTCAATCAGGTGGTTGGTGTCTCACAGATTTTCCAAAACATTTAAATGCACCTTTAATATTGATCTGGTGTTACTTTTTCCATTGCTTATGATAATTAAACCGGAAAAATAAATCGCAATAATTTTTTCACAACCTGTGGAGTGCATTGGCAAAGCGAATGTACGATCAAGGAGAAAATAAACTGTATTGAAAAACCCTGAGATACATTATAAAGGGGGTGGTAAGCGCATATATTTAGCTTTTACTTTTTCCTGAGGTTTCACTTTTTAACTCCTTAATTGCTTTTTTAATAAAACCAGCTTTATCCTTTTTCACTTCTTTCAGCATGGCTTTCCTGTCGGCTGCAATATTGGGAAAATATTTTTCAGCCCATAAGTTTATTTCTATCAGTAACGGAAGCAAGTCAATCCCTTTATCTGTCAATCTATACAATACTTTAGCCTTACTGTCGGGGTGTGCAAGCTTTTCAATCAATTTATTTTCTTCCAACGCCTGCAGGCGTGATGCTAAAATGTTGGTGGCAATTCCCTCTGCTGATTTTAAAAAATCGCCATAGGTACATTGTTTTAAAAACATCAAATCCCTGATAATCAGCAGCGACCATTTGTCTCCCCATTCGTCAAGGGAACAACTAACTGGGCAGTCTGACCTTTTTTTTGATTGGCTCATAAAAATATTTTGTAAAACTACTTGCATTTTAAAAGTAGTTTATATATTTGCACTTGCAATTTGCAAGCAAATTTAAAAAATAGCTGAGATGTCACAAAATTCAAATTACACTTATACAACCATGCCAATCTAAATACGGCGCGTTTTATACAAAATGATTAGCTGTTTGCTTGACGCAAATACAGGCGTTACAAATTAAATATTCCTAAAAATGGAACTAAAACACAAAACAATTCTGATAACCGGCGGTGGGTCTGGTATTGGGTTAGAAGCAGTTAAACAATTTTTAGAAAATGGTTGTAAAGTTATCATTACAGGCAGAAACCAAACAAAGTTGGATGAAGCTAAAAGGCAATTTCCCACCATCGTTGCTTTTAATAGCGATGTGGCTAATGCAGATGATGCAAAAAAATTATATACCCAAATTCAAGCAATGGGTGGAATAGATATTTTGTACAACAACGCCGGAGTGATAAGCAAACCCAAAAATTTGGCTATTCCCAACGAGACTCATTTTGAAACTGCCGCATACGAAATGAACGTTAATTATTTAGGTGTTATCCGCATGAATAATTTATTTATGGATATGCTAAAATCAAAAAAAGAAAGTGCCATTATAAATACCGCTTCTATTTTAAGTTATGTTCCGTTAAATCTTACGCCAACCTATTCTGCATCAAAAGTGGCTGTTCGTTTTTATACAGATGCTTTACGTAACCATTTACAAATAGTAAAAAGTAATGTAAAAGTATTTGAACTTTCGCCACCATTAGTAGCAACCGCTATGGCTGATGGTATAAATGCAAAAGCAATTTCGCCTGAAAAATTAGTGAATGAATTAATTAAAGGCTTAAAAAATAACACGTACAATATTCGTATAGGTGATAGTAAGGCCATTTATTTTCTGAGTAGGTTTTTGCCAAAACTAGCGTGGGGCATAATAAATAAGGCTGAAAATGCAAAAATGTTGCACACATAATCTTTTACTTATAATTATTCCATTAACATGAAAGCATTTCAAATAGAAAAATATAGCAAAACAGGAAAACTGCAATTAACAGATGTAGCTGAACCAACAATTAATGAACATCAGGTATTGGTAGCAATAAATGCAGCAGGTATAAACCTGTTAGACAGTATGATAAAGATGGGTGAGTTCAAACTTTTCCTTCCCTATAAAACACCCATTACCATTGGACATGATATGGCAGGTGAAGTGGTTAAGGTAGGTTCTGCGGTAAAAAATTTCAGGATTGGCGATGAAGTGTATTCAAGAGTAGGAGATTATAGCATAGGCACATTTGCAGAATACATAGCTGTTAATGAAAGCGATTTAACCCTAAAACCCCGAAACCTTTCCATGGTGGAAGCCGCCTCCATTCCTTTGGTGGGTTTAACATCCTGGCAAGCGCTTGTTGAAATTTGTAAAATCAAAAAAGGGCAAAAAGTTTTCATTCAGGCTGGTTCCGGTGGTGTTGGTACGTTTGCTATTCAACTGGCAAAACATTTGGGAGCTTATATTGCCACTACAACAAGCGCCGCAAATATAGATTTGGTAAAAGGTCTTGGTGCCGACCTGGTGATAGATTACAAAAAGGATGATTTTGAAACAATATTAAAAGACTACGACCTGGTATTGCACAGCAATAGGGATTCAAAAGTATTGGAAGCTTCTTTTAGAATTTTGAAGAAAAATGGATTGCTTGTATCGCTTGTAGGTCCACCAACACCGGAATTTGCACAGGAAATGAAATTGCCTTGGTACTTAAAATTTGTAATAAAAATAGTAAGTTCAAAAGCAAAAAAATACGCCAGGAAGTTGGCTGTAAATTTTCAATTTCTGTTTATGAAGGCAGATGGAACTCAATTGGCGGAAATAACCAAATTGATAGAAGCCGGCATTATAAAACCAGTAATAGATAAGGTTTTTCCTTTTGAACAAGCCAATGATGCAATGGCGTACGTGGAAACAGGCAGAGCAAAAGGTAAAGTGGTGATTAAAAAGAAGTGAGCTGAATTAAAAACTAATAGCCGGAAATATTTTTTCCATGTCAAACAAAAGCAGCTACACGGTTAGTGGAAGTGCAGTGCCTGTTTATACGGAGTTAAGACATTTGTATTTTGCTCTCACATACATGACTGTTCCTTTTTTACTTTTTTCAAAGCTTAAATATTATAACCGGAATTCTAAAACCGCAGCACAGTAAGGAACCCCTTATGCTGCCTTGTGATAATCTATTTTTCTGTTTCACCTGGTTTTAAATCTGTATTGGCATGCACTTTACACTGCAGAACAAAATAAGTTGCATTCTTGCCGTATATGAATGTGAATTATAGTCACGCATCGCTGTCATTTTTTCATTTAAAATGACAACCCGTAACAGCCTCAAAATAAAATTCACCTTTTGGTATATCATTTGTATTCCCAAAAATAATAGCTCTTATATTATTGTTTAACAATTAAAAAGAAGGTTTTATGACACTCGTAAAGAAAAGCAATGCAAATCCATTGAATCCGGCTTTTTTTGATGACCTGTTTAGCCGGGAACTTTTTAGCTGGGGTAACAGTAATTTTTCCTCCACAAGTACTACTGTTCCTGCAGTAAACATCAAGTNTCTATTTTTTACGTATCTGGAACTTTTTTACATCGCTAAATAAGGGGTAATATAAATGTGAACAGTAATTGTCATTTTTTCACTTTAAATGACAACACAACCTCAAAATAAAATTCAATCTTTGTATATCATTTGTGTTCTGCTCTTAGTTTAACAATTAAAGAGGTTTTTATGACATCAAGGAAAACAACGATAACTTTGAACTTTAGCTGGGGCAACAGTAATTTTTCCTCTACAAGTACCACTGTTCCTGCCGGGCATGCAAAAAAGCGATTTTTCCGTAACGCTGGAGGGGAACACGCTTACCATTTCATCCGTTAAAAAAAATCAGTACAACGACAGTGGTGATAGCTACACCCGCAGAGAATTCAGCTACCAATCCTTCCAGCGCAGTTTTGAATTGCCAAGGGACGTAGTAGATGAAAATCATATTGAAGCTAAATATGATAATGGATTATTGAAACTCATTATTCCTAAATCTGAGTCTGCCAGGAAAAAATCACCGCGTTTAATAGAAATCAAGTGATCATTAATTCATTGTGCTTTTGCGATTATCACCCGCCTTAAAAGCGGGTGATACTAATTTTTGCATTAATTAGTTTTATTGAAATGCAGCACATTCACTATAAAATTGAAGTAAACATAAAGTCTGTAAAAGGGTATGTGCCTTTTTGCAGTTTTATTTTAGGAAACATTCATAAAAACGCGGAAACCATATTTTCAAATATGGAAGGAAAGCCTGTAAATATTGGAGACTGCGCCCCCTTTCAGTTGAATCTTGTATATTATGAGAAAAATTCAACTACTATTCTCGCCACTCAATACTGTAGTCTGCCTGAGCTGAAAGAAAACTGTCATTACATATCTAAAGAAGTTTTCAAAATACTTAATCTTGAATAAACAGCACTGGCATGAACATAGTGTTTTGGTAAATATGCATTGCAAATGCTATCCTGGAAAAACAAACCTAAAACCAGTCATCACAAATTAAGGGTTTCTTAATATTTTATCCTCGATCCTCTTGCAATTCCGATATGGCGTCAAATTCATCAGATAGTTTTTCTACGAGTCTTTGAAACACTGCAAATTGTTTCATATAAACTGTGTTGTTATTCTGCTGAGGAGTAAAACTATCGGGCAGGTCAACGCTTTGGGCTGCTTCTTCAAGACTGTTAAAAATTCCAAGTTGCGTGGCGCTTAACAGAAATGACCCCAAGGCCACACTATCAGAACCCGAGCCTTTTTTTATATGAACAGGCTTATCAAAAATATCAGCCATCATCTGTGTCCACAAAGGAAAAGAAGCGAATGAGCCATTGGCTGTAAGACTCTTTATATCTCTGTGTTCTTCTAATGTTTTGCCAATACTGTAAATAGTAAATAATATTCCTTCAATGGTAGCACGGGTCATATGCTGCCGTGAATGTTTTATATTTAGTCCAAAATATACACCCTTAGCATTGGCTTTCCATATAGGTGCCCTTTCACCTTGCAGGTATGGAAGAAAAATAAGGCCACCCGCTCCCGCCTGAATCTTACTCGCATCATCAATTAAAGCCTCTATGCAACCGTCAAGATCGAATGCTCTTTTGAAATCGCCGAACTGCATGGCATACCATTCGAATACGGCGCCGGCATTATTGGTTGGGCCACCAGATACATAAGTATGCTCGGTAAGGAGGTAATTAAATAGTCGTTGTTTTTCATCCTGCAGCACTTCTTTACCAATTACCCTCACTGCTCCGCTTTCTTCCAGTGTCACTGTAGCCTTTCCATCGCCATATACACCTGCACCTAAAGTTGCCATACAGCCATCACTTGATCCCGTAATAAGCTTAAGGTCATCTGAAAGTCCCAGGGATGCCTGGTATTCTTTTTTCAATTTTGCCCTGCAATAAAAAACAGGCACAAGTTCTGGCAGCATGTTTTCATTTATTCCGGCATGTAGTAAGGCCTTGGTTTCCCAATTAACTGTATTGATATTCATTAAACCTGTTGCAGAAGCAATACTATGATCAATAACATACTCACCTGTGAGTTGTTGAATGATATACGTTTTAATAGAAAGAAATTTATTTGTAGCAGAAAAACGTTCCTGGTCGTTATGTTTCATCCAGGTAATTTTGTTGAGCGGAGACATAGGGTGGATAGGAGTGCCCGTGGCTTTATATAATAATTTTCCCAGGTCAGAGCCTTTCAAAAAATCTGCCTCTTTTTTTGCACGGTTATCACTCCATACAATTGCATTACCAAGAGGTATCCCCCTTTTATCTATAGACAAAACACTATGCATTGCTGCACTGAAGCATATGCAAACTACCCTGTGTTTTTGTGGATGTATCCTTTCATTGAGAAGGTTTTTCAATATGTACAACATGGTAATGAAGATCTGCTCCGGATCCTGTTCACTAAAATCAGGCCTTATATGGAAAGTTGGATAAGAACCTTTTGCTGATCCTAATATATTGCCCCGCAAATCAAACGCAACAATCCTGATTGCTCCGGTTCCAATTTCTATTGTAATAATGCAGTCCATGATGCATAAATATTTAATTGTCTGTAATGTTTTTTTTTTCGGAATTCACTTGGTGTATATCCGGTAAGTTTTTTAAATGTGGTCGCAAAATGCTGGGATGAATAAAACCCAACATCGAGTGCTATATCGGTAACCGCTTTATGTTGTTGCTTAAGTAATTTAATTGCCTCTGAAATCCTGATATTGATAAGATAATTGAGCGGAGAAAAACCAGTATAGTTTTTTACTTTCTCCGAAAAAGCGGTGGTGCCAGATCCGATAAGCGCTGCCATTTCTTCTACCGTCCATTGATGAGACAGGTTAGCTCTAAGCTGTTGTTCAAGCTTTAAAAATATCTGGGGGAAATCTCTTCCTGAACCTTGTTGCTGCATCAGCCGCCTTGCAACCAGAATAAGTAATTCATCAAGCAAAAGATTTACCCGCACATTATATCCCATTTCCTGGTGCTGAAACTCCTGATGAATAGTTTGAAAAATACTAATGGCTTCCTTAAATCTTGATAATACTAACGCGTTATTCAAGGAAAGCACCCGTGAAATCATTTGACATTCCGAACTGGAAAAACGGCTCCATCTGAGCGTTTCCTTAGCACTTTGAATACTATGCAGCCATTGCAACTGTATCCAGTATACAGTTCCTATTTCCATAAATCCTTTTTCATTTCCAAAATATTGACCGGGATAAACAATAGCAAGGTCACCGGGAAAGAGACAGTGGATTTGATTTTTTATATACCACTCAAAACGCCCATCCACTACATAGTAAAAACGAAGACATGACGATTGTTGTTTTTTTAAAGAATCAAACTGAATAGTATTTATTTTTTTTAGCCCGAACTCAACGATGTGAGGAAACACAGAAAGCTCCTTTGATTCTTTTGTCAACAGGTATTGATTCATGCAGGCATCGTTAGAAGCGTTAAAGTAGAACCGGTTTTTGGAAGCTATATTACTGAAAAATATTTTCACTATATGTATAAAATTCTTCGCCGGAGTTTATTGGAAGTTTTTTAGCGTAAAGTTTAAATACTTTGTACCATTCAATAAAAAGCGGTTGCCATCAGGCAATGGCTGATCAACTAAAATTATTGCTATATGAGAAAAAAAACGAGGCAGGTTAAAAGCCTGTTTTTGCATGCATCGCTTTTTGTTTTTTGCTCACTGCTGTGCTCAACAGTTTTTGCGCAACAGGTCTCCGGCACTATTTCAGATGGCGGCAAACCTTTACCCAAGGCAACCATACATGTAAAGGGCACTTCCCGAACCACTACATCAGACGATGCTGGACAATTCAGTATCGCTGCTTCGGTAAAAGATGTATTGGTAATCACTTCTATAGGATTTCTCACACAGGAAATACAGGTAGGGAACAATCCATTACTCAATGTTATACTGGTTATTGATTCTAAAAGTATGGATGAAGTAATGGTAACAGCGCTTGGCATATCTAAGAGATCGCGCGGGCTTGGTTATGCTGCTACCAATGTAAAACCGGAAGAACTCACAGTGAACCGTACCCCAAATCCTATTAACGCTTTGCAGGGAAAAGTGGCGGGGGTAAATATATCATCGCTGGGTACAGGACCGGGAGGGTCATCCAAGATCCGTATAAGAGGACAGTCTGCCATAACGGGTGGCGATAACCCACTGATAGTGGTAAATGGCGTTCCTATCAATAGTGGAAACTTCAACGGTAGCACTGTGGGTGTAACCGGCGGCGGCGTATTTTCTGATGGAGGCGACAGTTACTCTAGCATAAATCCTGATGATATTGAAAGCATGACAGTACTCAAGGGTGCTCCTGCGGCTGCCTTATACGGATACAGAGCCACCAACGGCGTAATTATGATCACCACTAAAAGTAAAGGAAAAGAAAAAGGCATCGGTGTTTCTGTAAACTCAAATTTCACTTTAGATACTCCATTGGATTTTACAGACTACCAAAAAGAGTATGGACAGGGAGAAAACGGAGTGCGACCAACAACACCAAATCCAACATCAGGGCAATGGTCGTTTGGCGAAAAAATCTCTTCCGGAATGACACAAACCCTCTTTAATAGCCTCACCGTTCCATACGTTGCGCAGGGCAGTAGAATAAAAGAGTTTTACAGAAAAGGACAGAATTTTTCCAATACCGTTACTATGGGTGTTGCGGGTGAAAAAGGTGGTATTCATCTCTCTTTAAATAATACAGATAATATGGGCATTATGCCCAATAACAAACTTAACCGCAAAGTAATGAACCTGGGCTTTAATGGACTGGTAACGGAGCAGTTCAGTTTTGGAGGTAGTATTAATTATTCAAGAGAACATAATTATAACCCACCTAACATAGCTAACCAGGATAACTCTATACCCACAACCATAATGGCAATGGCTAATACAATGCCGTTAACGGTATTGAACGAAAACAAATACAATGCTGCCGGCAACGAATATATTTATTCAAGATTTATGAACCGGACTAATCCTTATTGGGTATTAGCGGAGCAAGTGCATAATATTAAGAGAGACCGGTTGTTTGGAAATGTATTTGCTAAATACAATATTTTGCCATGGCTCTGGATACAGGGCCGGTTTGGGCAGGATTATTATTCAAGGGACGAAGATGTAAATAATTTTCCAACGGGTCAGGCATCCCGTGCACCCGCTCCGGCAGGCTTTGTAAATGGTATTTTCACACAGGAGTCCCGCCGTTTCAGAGAAACCAATCTTGATTTTATTGTAAATGCCGAACGGTCATTCGGGAAATTGAATATAAACCTGACGGGGGGCGGCAATAATATGCGCAGAAGAACAGACATTAATAACGTACAGGTAACCGATTTTGTAGTACGTGGCTTATATACCGTTCAAAACGGAAGAGCGAAAAATCCGGTTTATTCAATTGATGAAAAAGGGGTCAATTCGTTATATGGTTCTGTTGACTTTTCGTGGAACAAAACATTTTACCTGAGTGGCACAGCCAGGAAAGACTGGTTCTCCACACTGTCTAAAAATAACAATGGCATCCTGTATCCATCCGTAACGGGCTCTTATGTATTTTCAGAAACATTACACGACAGGCTACCATGGTTATCATTTGGGAAAGTAAGAGCAGGATATGCAGAGGTAGGAAGCGACGCTGATCTGGCGGCTTATGCAGACCAATTGTTTTACAGCGTTAACTCCAATACCATTAACAATCCTGCCGGAACTCCGGTAACTGTTGGCACCAGTGGCGCTGTGTTACCCAATAAAAATTTAAGACCAATGCGGATCAGGGAGATGGAAGCAGGGCTGGAATTAAAATTATTTGATAACAGGATAACCCTTGATGTTGCAGTTTACAAACGGCTTACCGTTGACCAAATTGTTTCGGTACAGATCTCAGACGGATCTGGCTTTACGAGCAGCCTTATTAACAGCGGAGAAAGCCAGAACAAAGGGCTTGAAGGGCTGTTATCTTTCATACCTGTACGCAGTAAAAACTTCCGGTGGGAATTTACTGCCAATACTGCTTATAATATTTCAAGGGTAAATAAAATTACCACCACCAAAGAGGGAGAAAGATTTACAACAGGTACGCACCCTTTTAATGGGGAGGTTAGAATGGTTGTAGGAGAAGAAATGGGGCAGATAGCAGGATTTGGTTACGCCCGGGATGCAAAGGGCGCTATGATATTTCAGGCAAATGGCTTACCGTTGCGAACCCCCAACCTTGTTTTGTTTGGCAGTGGATTACCCAAATGGACGGGTGGCTTTCTCAACAATTTCAATTATAAGGGCATCACACTTTCCGTTTTTATTGATTACAAACTCGGAAACAAAATGTTGTCGGGTACCAACTTCAATGCAATACGCCACGGGTTGCATAAAAGAACTTTAGAAGGACGTGAAACAGGTTTTGTAGTGGGTGAAGGAGTCAACCAGTCTGGTGGTGTTAATGATGCCAAAGCGGCTGTGCAAACGTATTGGGAGCATCTGAGGTCACAGCAAATAGTAGAATCCGTAATTTATAATGCTGGATTCTGGAAGTTGCGGCAAATTAGCCTTGGTTACGACTTTACAAGGAAGATCCCCGCAAAATGGCCCATCAAAGGATTAAAACTTGATTTTGTTGCCAATAATGTGCTCATCATTAAAAAGTGGGTTGACAATATTGATCCTGAAACGGTGGGATATGGCGTGGACAGTATGGTGGGACTTGAGTCGCCCGGCGTTCCCAGTGTAAGAAGTGTTGGCTTGAATTTAAACATCAAATTTTAATGCATTGCTCATGAAAAAGATTAGTACATACGTTTGCGGGTTAGTATTGTTTATAGCTTTTAGCTCCTGCGACAAAAACCTCAATGAGATAAACATAAACAAAGTAAATCCAACTTCTCTCGATCCTGCATTGCTGCTTAACAATGCTATTATAAATACTTCCTTCCCTACCAAAACGCAGATATATGAAATGTCTATTGTTCAACAAATGGTTACACCCAACGGAGGTGTTTTGGCGGGGGGGAATTTCAACCAGGATAGCCGCGATGCTACATCGGTATCCCTGTGGGCAACTTACTATCAGAATGTAATTAAATATACCCACGATGCCATTACCAGGTCGAAAGATCTGCCTGCCCGCGCTAACCTTTACAACATGGCCAGAATATGGCAGGCTTACGTATTTATGATGCTGACAGACACATACGGAGCCATTCCTTACACAGAGGGAGGCGCAGGTTTAACAGAGCAGATATTTTTTCCGAAATACGATCAGCAGCAGGATATTTACGGCAAGCTGATAACAGAATTTACCGAGGCATCGGCAGCGCTTTCTTCATCTGGAGCTACAGAAACCTCAGACGTGTTATATGGCGGCGATATTTCGAAATGGAAAAAACTGGGTTACTCACTGCTGTTGCGGGCAGGCATGCGAATAAGTAAGGTGGATGCATCAAAAGCACAAACAACTGTGCAGGCAGCCTACGCAGGGGGGGTAATAACAGACAATGCAGACAACGCCTATATGCGGCACGATGCAAACTATCAAAATCCTGCCGGAGGCATGCTTAATAGTACTGAAGCCGCTAATTGGTATCTTGCAAAACCTTTTGTAGATTCTCTTAAAAACAATAATGATCCAAGATTACAAGCTATAGCTATCCGCTACAAGGGTGCTACCTCCGGTCCCTCGCAAACGGTAGACATAGGTACAACTGCGCCTGCTAACCAGATAGGAATGCCAATGGGTTATGACAACGGAACTATTGTTGCGCAAGCCAATGCCGATGGATTAGCAAGTTTTTATGATTACAGCCAGCTTGACAGGAGGCGGATGGCAACAGTTGCCTCGCCAATGTATTTTGTAACCGCCGCGCAAACTTTATTACAACTTGCAGAGGCAAGATTTCTTGGTTGGATTACTGATGGCGCAACCGCCAGCCAATATTTTTCCAACGCCATAAAAGCGCATATGGATCAATTAAGCACTTATCATGCAGGGTCTGTAATAACAGCTTCCGATCGTGATAATTTTGTTACAGCACATCCTCTGCAGGATGGTCAGGAACTGTCGCAAATAGGAACCCAGTACTGGATATCCTCTTTTTTAAATGGGCCGGAAGCTTTTGCCAATTTTCGTCGCACCGGTTATCCTGCTTTAACACCTAACCCTTACGGTCAACCGAATAATCCGGACGTTCCTAACGGAACATTTATAAGGAGAATAGGTTATCCAACTTCAGAGCTGTCTGTAAACAGTGAAAACGTACAGGCTGCCATTACCTTAATGGGCGCTGATAAATTAAGTACAAGAGTTTGGTGGGATAAACAATAAACAGATTGACCAGGCAACACTATATGAAAAAATTAAGAAGCGCAGATTGGTTTGGAAAGGATGACAAAATGGGATTTGTACATCGCTCCTGGTTTCGAAACCAGGGATATCCTGATGACTATTTTAGGGGACGTCCCGTAATTGGTATTTGCAACACATGGAGCGAACTTACTCCCTGCAATGGACATCTTCGCGAATTTGCTGAAATAGTAAAAAAAGGCGTACTGGAAGCCGGGGGAGTCCCTCTTGAATTCCCTGTGTCATCTCTGGGAGAAACAGTTATGCGGCCAACTACCATGCTGTTCCGCAACCTGGCGAGCATGGATACGGAAGAAGCTATTCGCGCAAACCCCATTGATGGTGTGGTTTTACTTACAGGCTGCGATAAAACAACTCCTTCAACACTTATGGGAGCCTGTAGCGTTAATTTACCTACTATAATTGTTCCGGGCGGGCCAATGTTGAATGGTAGATTTAAAGGAGAATGTCTTGGTTCAGGCTCGTTTAACTGGATGGTTAAGGAAAAAATGCTGGTAGAGAATTATACCGCAGCAGATATTCTTGAAGCGGAAGTCGGCGTTGCCAGAAGCGCGGGACACTGTATGACGATGGGGACTGCCTCCTCAATGGCTTGCATGGTAGAAGCACTGGGATTAACGTTGCCCGGCGCTGCTGCTATCCCCGCAGTTGATTCCCGCAAAAAATTAATGGCACAGCTATCGGGAAGGCGTATTGTAGAAATGGTAAAGGAAGACCTGAAACTTTCAACGGTATTAACACGAAAGGCTTTTGAAAATGCCATTATTGTGAATGCCGCGGTGGGTGGCTCAACCAACTTTATTATTCACCTGCTGGCTATTGCAGGAAGAATCGGCGTCAGGCTGGATCTTAGCGAATTTGATGACATCGGTCGCAACATCCCGCTTCTCCTCAATCTTAAACCAGCCGGCAAATACCTGATGGAAGATTTTTTTTATGCAGGAGGACTCCCGGTAGTAATAAAAGAGTTAAAACACTACCTGCACAATGAGGCTATAACCGTAAATGGAAAAGCGATTGGCGAAAATAGCCATTCCGCTGTTTGTTATAACAAGGATGTAATAGCCGCTATTGACGCGCCTATCCAGGAAAACGCAGGCATAGTAGTGCTGAAAGGTAACCTTTGCCAGGACGGAGCAATTATAAAACCTGCTGCAGCCACAAAAACATTGCTGCAGCATCGGGGGCCAGCCGTGGTTTTTGAAACTATCGAAGACTATCATCAACGCATAGACGATCCAGATCTTGATATAGATGAAAAATCCATTATCGTTCTAAAAAATGTAGGACCTGTTGGCTATCCGGGAATGCCTGAAGTGGGTAATGTAGATCTACCTGAAAAACTGCTGCGCAAAGGTATAAAGGACATCATCCGGATCTCTGATGGACGGATGAGCGGTACTGCAGCCGGTACAGTAATACTGCACGTATCTCCTGAAGCAGCAGTAGGTGGAACATTTGCACTGGTTAAAACCGGTGATGTGATAGAGCTGGACGTGGCTAAGCGCAGACTTCATCTTGATGTAAGTGAGGAAGAATTGTCAATAAGGCGTATGCAATGGAAACCGCCCAAGCCCAGGGCAGAACGCGGCTATGTAAAAATATTTATTGACCAGGTGCAGCAGGCACATCTCGGCGCTGATTTTTCTGCTTTGCGCGGAGGTTCAGGATCTGAAGTAACCAGGGATCTGCATTAAGGCTCTTTAAAATCAGCTACATAATCCATTCTTGCCATATTACCGCTATTGAAATAATAGCTGTGCAAAATCGTGTAGGTTGTTGCGCCAAACCGGCCACGTATGTCCTCCTGGATGTTCACTGTAATTGTATTTAACATCAAGCGATTTAAACCGGTTGAGCATTAGCTGGCAATTGTTGTAGGCAATATCTTCTTTACTTCCCATGCTGATCCAGAAATTTTTAATATTATGGTTGATTTTTCCCGCATTGTCGTTCATGAAAGCATATTGTTTTTCAGCAATTGTATTCAGCATGGGCATTATCCACCCCGAACTAAACACGCCAAGCCCTGAAAACATCTCGCTGTTGTTTATGCCTGTAAACAAAGTGTGCAATCCTCCCATTGACAATCCTGCGAGTGCACGACCGGTTGCATTGGTTTGCGCGTGGTAGTTTTTTTCTACAAAAGGAACAATCACATTTTTAAATTCTGCTTCAAACATTTTCATACTTGCTTCAACTGCATTTGTATTAAAGCCGGCTTGCCCCATATTGGCGTCAGGCATAATTACCAGCATAGGCTTTGCTTTACCTTCTGCTATTAAATTATCCATTATAAGATCGGTTTTCCCCTGGTTAGCCCACCCCGATTCATCTTCACCACCTCCGTGCAGTATATACAGAACCGGATATTTTGTTTCATTATTCTGATCGTACCCAGGCGGTGTGTAAATGTACATCTGCCTCCAGGAACGGGTAACTGAAGAAAAGTATTTTTTTAACCTCACTTCTCCGTGAGCCACATCTTTTGTTGCATAATAATCATCACCTTCAAAGGGAATTTCAATACCGCTTGCCATTCGCCCCATACCATAAAAGGTTTTACTTGCAGGATCTGCAAGAGCAACACCGTCTATTAATAAAGAATAATAATGAAAACCTTCGCTTATCCTGTCTGTTGTAACCATCCAATAGCCCCCCGTATCTTTAACAAGATCATATTTTTTGCCGAGGTCAATTTGCACTGTTTGAGCCTGCGGTGCTTTAACCCGGAAAATCACGCGGCTATCGGGCAAAACCTGGGGGTAGTTTGCACCGCGTACGTTGCTTTCTGCAGGAGAGCCGAGTATGGTGTATTGGGTGAGGGTTGAGTTATCAACAGGCTTGAAAAGAAATTGCGAGAACATATACAATCCGTTTTTCCACACCTTAAAATCATGTACCCCCGGTTCAATATAATATACATGCGGTACTTTTTTTCGCGCAAGAAAATCGTGTGTTCTTTTACTGAAAGAAATCAGTCCGTCGCCATCGCCACAGGAAATCCACAGCAGTTTTAATTTGCTTTTAACTAACTCCACATCAGGTATAAGTTCCGCCGGTGTTTTGGTATTGGGAGCAGCGGAAAAACCACCAATCCATGCAAACTTCTCTATATTCCCTAAACCAAAATTCAGCGCTTGTCCTCCACCCATTGATAATCCCGCAATGGCACGATGTTCACGATCTTTGAGTACCGGATATTTTTTTTCAATAAATGGTATCAGGTCATTCAACAGATCTTTCTCAAATACTGTAAATGCCTGCACCTTAACACTGTCGAAAATATTGCCCGAAGGTCTGTCGTCTTTCATAGCTCTTCCGTTGGGCATTACAACTATCATTGGCTTAATTCTTCCGTCTGCGTACAAATTATCTAAAATAAGCTGCGGCTTGCCTCCATTCAGCCATTCTTTTTCATCACCACCAATGCCATGTAACAGGTATAATACAGGATATGTTTTTCGGTTTGAAAATCCGGGTGGTGTGTACACCAACGTCTTTCGTTTAACGCCAACTGTTTTAGAATAATAACTGGCCGTATCTATTTTGCCATGGGAAATATCCGAACGTAAAGTATCAAAACCTTGCGGAGCCTGTTTAAGCAAGGGCTGAGCTGCCATTTTTAGTGTAATCAGAGATAATACCAGAGCGGGAAGCAATCGTTTCATAACAAAGAATTTTAGCAGGATGATTTGTAAATACCAAAAATAATCCTCCTCACAATATAAGTGTTATTTATACACTCAAATTTAAAACACACTTCTTTATTTTATCAAATGAGGTTTCATCCTGGCAATTAATCATGGCTGTATTTTTTAACCCAGGTCATCTCTTTGGGGCAAACAGCAGGTAGATCTTGACTGAAGCAGCGCAAAAGTCTGTTTGGTTAGATACCGCGCCTGGTAGCAGCGATCGGTTTAAAAGCCGTACAAAGTTAATCTGTCAGTAAAGGGTTTTAAAATTTACAAAACTTTTACAAATTTTCATTTTAATATTTATAGGCGGGTAATATTTTTACATACAATGAAAAAAATAGCCTTTGTACTTTTCATGCTTTTTACCATGGTACAGATAGTACCGTCTGTAATGGCTTTTTTTTCAGAATCCACTTCCGTGTTTATAGCGGACGAAGAAAAGGGAAACAATGATGATAAAAAAGTTAAGAAAGATTTTACCGTTGTTGTATACCAGGCTTTTTATCCTGATAGCCATCTGGTAAAGGCTGTTGAATCAGCAGTAAAAATCAGTTCTCCCCCCTTCCTCAAAAAGCCGACTCCTCCTCCCAACTTTTGTTGATTGATAATCATCAGGTCGATTCCTATGCCGCTGCATGGGCATTTTCTCCTAATCAATTAACAAAAAATATATGTTATCAACCATAAGTCCGGTTGCAAGGATATACAACCTTGTAAAACTGGAGCGCAGAGAAATATCTGCCATTTACTTTTTTGCCATACTTAGCGGCATCATCCAGTTATCATTGCCGCTCGGTGTTCAAGCCATTATTGGTTTTGTTATGGGTGGCGCAATGTCCACATCGCTTATAATTCTAATATCCCTGGTTATATCAGGCGTACTGTTTACAGGTCTTACGCAGATAAGCCAAATGCGGCTCAACGAAAAAATTCAACAGAAGATTTTTGTTCGCTATTCATTTGCCTTTGCAGAACGTTTGCCAAAACTTGATCTTAAAAAAACAGACAGTTTTTATTTACCGGAACTGGTTAATCGTTTCTTTGAAATAACCACCTTGCAAAAAGGCTTATCAAAGCTACTGCTTGAAATTCCGGCGGCAACCATACAAGTATTATTCGGATTGGTATTGCTAACTTTTTATCATCCGGCATTTATCCTTTTCGGAGTATTGTTGCTCCTTATTCTATGGCTCATTCTTTACTATACCGGTAATCGCGGATTACAAACGAGCTTGCTGGAAAGCCGCTGCAAATATTCCATTGCTGGCTGGCTGGAAGAAATGGCCAGAACCATCAAATCGTTAAAATTTTCGAGTGGTGCCAGCTACCATCTCCAAAAAACAGATGAAAGAGTAAGCAGCTATCTCGAATACAGAACATTGCATTTTAAAATCCTGCTGAAACAATTCCATACTTTGGTGGGTTTTAAAGTTATCATCACAGCCGCAATGATGATCGTTGGGTCTGTTCTGCTGGTAAATCAACAATTGAATATCGGGCAATTTATCGCCGCGGAAATTGTGATTATCCTTGTGATCAATTCTGTTGAAAAACTGATTGGCAATCTCGACAACGTTTATGACGTGTTGACCGCAGTTGAAAAACTGGGAAAGTTTATTGAAAAACCAGTAGAAGAAAGCGGCACACTAACACTTGGTGCGGAAACAAATGGCATTGCTGTTCAGATTGAAAATGTTTCATTCGGTTATGTGCCAGGCAAAAAAGTATTGCATGATATTTCGATAAAAATCAACCCCGGAGAAAAAGTAGCCATTACTGGAATTGATGGCAGAGGTAAATCAACTTTACTTAAACTGTTGACGGGTTCTTATCTCGACTTTGAAGGAAAGATCTTGATAAACAATATCCCCATCGGCAATTATGATCTGTCATCGCTTCGTGCAAAAACAGGAATTATGCTAAGCCAGCAGGATATTTTCGAAGGATCACTGCTTGATAACATTACTTTAGGAAACCCTGCTGTTTCATTACAAAGAGTAAACGAACTGGCCGAAAAAACAGGACTCCTTTCTTATATATCTACGCTTAGCCGGGGTTATGATACAGTGTTGGATGCAGCAGGCATTCGATTACCCAAAAATGTGATCTATAAAATTTTATTAGTTCGTGCGTTGGCACACAATCCCTCTTTATTGCTATTGGAGGAGCCCTGGCAAGGCCTCGAAGAAAAGAATAAAAAACAAGTGCAGGAGGCGCTCTTCCATGAAAGCAGGCACACAACAGTGCTTGTAGTAACAAGCGATGAACATTTTTTACAACAATGTGATAAGATTATTTATATGAAGGAGAATGGCATTGCCGTAAAAGAAAACTAAAAATTACCACCATGACATCCAATTCAAACTATAGATCATATAACAACATTTACCGGCACAATAAGGGCAGTAGCATCCGGTATTGGTTTTACAGCTTTGTAGCCTTTATGTTGATTCTGCTTTTTTTACCATGGACACAAAATATAAGAGCAAAAGGCACCGTAACCACACTTCGACAGGAACAAAGACCGCAACAGATGAACACAATCATTGCTGGAAAAATTGTTAAGTGGCACGTGAAAGAGGGAGATGTAGTAAAACCCGGAGATACTATTGTACAATTAGCCGAGATAAAAGACGACTACCTGGACCCCGCGTTGATAAACAGAACAAAAGAACAATTAACCGCCAAAGAATTATCTGTTGATTATTATGAAAACAAAGTAAATGTTACGCAGACACAGATCGGCGCGCTAAACATGGCAAGAGATCTTAAACAAAAGCAATTACAAAACAAACTACAGCAATTGCGCCTGAAATTGCAAAGCGATAGTGCAGAACTGATAGCCGCTAACAATGATTTTAACATTGCTGATGTACAATTTAAAAGGCAGAAAGCTTTATTCGATAGCGGGTTAGTGTCGCTTACGCAACTTGAACAACGCAACCAGGTTTTTCAGAATGCCATGTATAAAAGAGTTTCTGCGGAAAATAAATTGGCCGCGGCGCGGCAGGATATTACCATTACTCAAATTGAAATGAATGGTGTGGAACAGGAATATGCGGAGAAAATTTCCAAAGCCAGGGGAGATCAGTTTCAGTCACTATCCCAAATAGCAACAGGAAAAAGTGATATTGCCAAACTGCAAAATCAATATACCAACTACAGTATCCGAAGCGGATTGTATTATATAACGGCACCACAAAGCGGCCAAATAACAAAAGCAAAAAAATCTGGTATAGGCGAAATAGTAAAAGAAGGAGAAATGTTGGTGGAAATTGTTCCTGATAAAATTCAATATGCAGTAGAGTTATTTATAAGGCCTGTTGATCTTCCCTTGGTAGCTGAGGGACAAAAGATTCGGTTTCTCTTCGATGGGTTTCCGGCAATCGTGTTCAGCGGATGGCCAAATGCAAGCTACGGCACATTTGGCGGAAAAATAGTTGCGGTGGAAAATTCAGTGAGTATGAATGGAAAGTTCAGAGTGTTGGTTGCTGAAGACCCTGGTGATAAGCCATGGCCTTATCAATTAAAAGTGGGAGCAGGCGCTAATGGAATTGCATTATTAAAAACAGTTCCGGTGTGGTATGAGTTGTGGCGTAATATCAACGGCTTTCCACCTGATTATTATAAACCAGCTATTGAACAGAAAAAAGAAAATGAAAAATGAAACCAGCAATAACTATACTACTACTGTGTATTTCCAGACTTGTTGTTGCGAATGACAGTTTAAAAACATTGTCAGAACAACAGGTATTTGAAATTGTAAAGCAATTTCATCCTTTAGCAAAACAAGCTGATATAAATATTGAAAAAGCAAAAGCTGATATTACTTCAGCCCGCGGAATGTTTGATCCTTTGCTTTCAGCGAAACTCAGTAATAAAACATTTGGAGGTATTGAATACTACAATCATTTTCAACCCGAGTTAAAAATACCTACATGGTATGGAATAGAAATTAACGCCGGACTTGAAAATCTTAGGGGTAACCGTATTAATCCTGAAGAAACTATAGGAAAAACAAGTTATGCGGGACTTACTATACCGTTGGCAAAAAAATCTCCTGATGGACAAACGAAGAGCAGCATTGCGGCAGGCAAAGATTTTCAGACAAATGGTGAGGTGGAAAAACAAACCATACTGAATGACTTAATGCTAGAAGCGATGAACGCTTATTGGCAATGGGTAAAACAGTATGAGGTAATGAATGTATTGGCAAACGCAGTTACGGTAAATGAAAAAAGATTTGAGCTGGTAAAGATATCCTATCGGCAGGGCGTCCTTGGCGATTGACACAACAGAGGCATTAGTACAGTTACAAAGTTTTAAATTGCTGTTAAGTGAATCACAACTGGATTTTCAAAACGCCGGTCTTGAACTTTCTGTTTTTCTTTGGAATAAAAACACGGATCCTGTTACGCTGCCTTCATCGGTAGTGCCTGATAGCGGTTGGAAAAAAACAGGCATTTCAGGAACTGTATTGCCGGTATTGGAAGACATCCTCAAAAGCGCCAGAAATAATCATCCGGATCTTTTGCAATACAATTTCAAACTAGAAGCGCTAAGTGTTGAGAAGAAATTAAAATTCCAGGAGCTTCTACCCTTGGTAAATTTCCGGTACAATCAATTGGGCAAAGGTTATGATGTTGCAAAAACCACCATAGCGCCACTGTTTGAAAATAATTTCCAGTATGGAATCAATTTCGGTATTCCGCTTCGGTTATCAGAAGGGCGAGGGGAATACCGTAAAGTGAAATTAAAAATACAGGAAGCTGACCTGCAGCGGAGTCAAAAATTGGTACTGGTTGAAAATAAAGTAAGGTCTTACCATAACGAATTACTAACCTTACGCTCCCAGGTGTTTTTACAACAACAGCAATATAATAACTATGTTACGTTGCAAAGGGGTGAGGAAACCAGGTTTTTTAACGGAGAAAGTTCATTGTTTCTTGTGAATAACAGAGAAAATAAGGCGCTGGAAGCATTGCAAAAATTAGTGGAGCTGGAAACAAAGTATTTTAAAACACTTAATAGTTTGTATTGGGCAGGTGGGCAATTAATTAAATAAAAAGCATGGTCTCCAAACTATCGTTTCATTTTATGGAGAATTATATTTTTCATAGATAGATGCTGCGAAAGCTATATTGATTCTACAATCGAAGAAACTTCAATTGTAATTCAATGTCGTTGACTTAAGAGCTATTTTCATATCCCAGCGGGATATTATGTCGGTAGAATAAAAAATAAATCAGGTTTTCGTTCCAGCGGAA
>JBGALP010000342.1:0-4795 GCA_044223805.1 Agriterribacter sp. | reverse complement strand
GGGATTGAAGCCAGTACCATTTTTATTGACCAGAGCATCTACAGGCATTTTATTCAGCAAAGAATCATCTACATAAAGGCCACATATTGTCTACCCAATCCATACGCCAGGTATGTTCTAAGAGCCTTGCGCAGTTCCGCCTAATTGCTGTACGCCGGTTTTGGTAGTATGCCATTCATTGATTTTTTACCACCACAAAGAATATTTGCCAGCAAAGTGTCGCGTAATATTCCATAATATCAATTTCGCCATTCTCAGCCAAGCCTTTTTCCACACCGAGCGTCCACCAGGCTGGCCACACGCCTGCATCTATATCAATACGGGCACGCATTTCAAACCTGCCAAATTTCCAGCTATGCTTTCCTTTGGTAATTAAACAGGAAGATGTGTAGCCAATGGTTTTATTTTTTTTGCGCCATTCATTGCTGTTTTCTGTATATAAAGGATTAGCTTTTTGTTCTCTTCTCGCTTCAATAACCAACATGCCATTTTCACATCGCGCATTTTCCGGTTGATACCATTGAAATTCTTCATTACGTACAAACCCTTTTTCATAACTCCATTTGGTAGAATCAGGAGCGCCATCTTTATTAAATTCATCGCTCCAAACAAGTTTATATTTTTCCTGGGCGTTGAGGCTTGTATTGCCTATCAATGAAAGCGCTACTATTATTTTCCATTGAGTAAAGCGCATACGGGAACATTTAGAAGTTAATAGGAACACTTACAAAATTGAAAAAGGAGCTATGTTTGGAAGTGATCGTTCTAATAGTTTGATCTCGGAGCCTGAGGTTGTTTTGCCATTTGCATTTGCTGATAAGGAAAGGTGGAATATCCACCTCTTGCACACTTATGCTTTTTCCTGAAATCGAAAATGTTTTCTCGTCGTTTACATACATAAGCCCCAGCTCAGCTCTGGGATATATATCAAAGCTGTTAGGACCGTACATACTATTGTAAAAGCTTTTATTATTTCCGGAAAGAGGGATAGGCTGGTTAAAATTAAAGTAAGTTGGATTAACAGAAACACCTGCAAAAGCATACAGATTATTATTCAGTTTTCTATTGAGCTGCAATCCTATTGGTGCCGATAAGTAATTGAAACTTCCCGCTCTGGAAAAACTATAGCCGGCAGAAACGGAGGCGTATTTACTTACAAACCATTTTTTATTGCCAGGGTTTTCAAATGAATATTGTGAAGGGTTCAAACATTCCGGGCTGTATGTAATACATGGAATGCCCCGTATATATGTTTGTGCTTTTACAGCCATCGAACAAAACAGTAAAACAAATACAGGTATAAAAAACGTATGGTATAAAAGTAAGAATTGTTCCGTTATTACACACCTAAAAGGATAAGGTTAATATATAAGGTGTTTTAGTTAGCTGACTCAGCATTATAATGTGTGTTTGTTGACTTTTGATAATATTCTATGGCGGATCACGTTAGAAAGCAAAGAGGTAGTATGTAAGCAAATAATTAAGTTTTTGAAAATCATTGTGCTCCCGCAGTTTTGATGTACCTTTGCACGCTTAAAAATGGGCCTGTGCTCATTCTTAACAAGTTAGCATTGCTGCCGCCTAAAAATTGAAGTTAAAGAAATAACAATGCAGATAAGAAACATAGCTATCATCGCCCACGTTGACCACGGTAAAACAACATTGGTTGACAAGATTTTACATCAAACCAATGTATTCCGCGCCAACCAGGAAAGCGGTGAACTGATTATGGATAGCAACGACCTCGAACGCGAAAGAGGTATTACTATCTTCAGCAAGAACGCCTCTGTGATGTACAAGGACGTAAAAATTAATGTAATAGATACTCCAGGCCACGCCGACTTTGGTGGTGAGGTAGAAAGAGTACTGAAAATGGCTGATGGTGTTTTACTGTTGGTAGATGCCTTTGAAGGACCAATGCCACAAACCCGTTTTGTGTTGCAGAAGGCGCTTCAGTTAAACCTGAAGCCAATGGTAATTATAAATAAGGTTGATAAACCGAATTGTCGTCCTGACGAAGTGCATGACGCGGTTTTTGAACTGTTCTTTAATCTGGATGCTACCGAAGAACAACTGGATTTCCCTACTTTTTACGGTTCGGGTAAAAATGGTTGGTTCAACGATTCTCTTACACAAAGTGAAGACATCACACCATTATTAGATGGTATTTTAAAATATGTACCTGCTCCCAAAGTGAACGAAGGTCCGCTGCAGATGCAGATCACTTCACTGGATTATTCTTCCTTTTTGGGTAGAATAGCTGTAGGCAAAGTTCACCGTGGCGCCATCAAGGAAAATCAACCCATTGCACTTGTACAGGCTGATGGAAGTATAAAAAAATCAAGAGTTAAAGAATTATACATATTTGAATCGCTTGGTAAGAAGAAAGTTACTGAGGTTATTGCTGGCGACATATGTGCTGTGGTAGGTCTCGAAGATTTTAATATCGGCGATACCATTACAGATGCGGAAGTTCCTGAAGCATTGCCTGTAATTAGCGTAGATGAACCTACCATGAATATGTTGTTCAGCATTAATAATTCACCGTTTTATGGCAAGGATGGCAAATTTGTAACCAGCCGCCATTTACGTGACCGCTTAATGAAGGAAACTGAAAAGAATCTTGCACTGCGTGTATTCGATACAGATAGTGGAGATAGCTTTATGGTATATGGTCGTGGTATTCTGCACCTGGGGATTTTGATTGAAACCATGCGTCGTGAAGGATATGAATTAACGGTAGGTCAGCCACAGGTAATTGTAAAAGTTATTGATGGTAAAAAATGCGAACCTTACGAAACGCTGGTGGTAGACGTACCTGAAGAGTTTGCGAGTAAAGTAATTGACCTTGTATCGCGCAGAAAAGGAGAAATGCTGGTAATGGAAACCAAGGGCAACATGCAGCACCTTGAATTTGAAATTCCATCACGCGGGTTGATTGGTTTGCGTACACAAATGCTTACCGCTACAACCGGCGAAGCTGTAATGGCGCATCGCTTTAATGAATACAAGCCATGGAAAGGCGCTATTCCTGGAAGAAATAACGGTGTATTACTTTCAAAAAACCAGGAAAAAACAACCGGTTATTCTATAGATAAATTACAGGATCGTGGTACTTTCTTTGTTGACCCGGGCGAAGAAGTATATGCAGGTCAGATCATTGCGGAACATATCAAACCAGGTGATCTTGTAGTAAATGCTACGGAAGGAAAGAAACTGACTAACCATCGCGCCAGCGGTAGTGATGATGCTACCCGCATAGCCCCTAAAACTTTAATGACGCTGGAAGAATGTATGGAATATATTCAACACGATGAGTGTATAGAAGTTACGCCAAACTTCATTCGTATGCGTAAGGTGATATTAAATGAAGAAGAGCGCAAGAAACAATCTAAACAATTGAGTGCACAGGAGGCATAAATTTATTTCTGAATAATAGTAGAAAGCTGGTTCGAAGAATCAGCTTTTTTTATTTGTGCGTTCTATAGTTGGTTCATAAACACAACGCTAAAAAATATAAGTGTTTTCCTTTATAAAAATTTTAAAGACCGGCGATAGAAACTTTTGTGGGATTTAGCGCAGATAAATTTTTATTAATGTTATATCCGTTCCAGGTTTTTGTCTTTCAAGAAAATATAACAGATGATTTTAACGTTTGCGGCTGTCATATTTGAATTTTTTCAAGCAAGTACTTATTTTCGCTTTTCCTAAACCTAACGCTATGTTACATTTTTACAAGCGTATGCTGACCATTTTTTTTGTTTTATGCAGCTATGTAGCACTGAGCCAAACACCATGTAACCAGCTTTTTGATCAAAATATTGACTCATCCCGCAAATGGCAAAGCCAACTACAACAACAGCATCAAACCGAAATACAATCTTTTAAGGGTGCCCTGGCTGATGAAAAGAGGTGGCTGTACAAAGAAAAGCTCACTGCCACCTTAACTCATTTTGAAAAACCTGAACTAATAACGGATGCCGTTGTAAACAATTATATCGTTGCCGTTATGTCAAAGCTGCAACCTGCGCTAAAAGAGGCGAAGGCTCCACATGTAAATGTATATATTTCGCGAACCGGCGAACCCAATGCATTTACACCGGGTTATAATACCGTTTTTATAAATGCTGGATTAATAACGCGTATTAATAATGAAGCGCAACTCGCATTTATTTTATGTCACGAAATAGCTCACCTGCTTCTGAAACATGGTGAACAGGCAATTGATCAATATCTATCTTCCATTCAGTCAAAGGAATTTAAGGAACAGGTATCGGAAATTAAAAAACAGGAGTATGGACGGGGAAAAGCAGTGGAAGAGTTAGCAAAGAAATTTTCATTTGATTCACGACGACATAGCCGTTTTAAAGAAACAGCAGCCGACAGCCTTGCGATTGTGTTATTAAAAAATACAGGCTTCAGTATTGGGCAGGTCATTGATTGCCTTGGGTTGCTCGATTCCGTTGATGCGGATAGGTGGAGTACCAAAAACACATTTGAAAAATATCTGAATGCACCGGAATATCCCATTAAGCCAAACTACTTTGGCATTGCCCGTCGTTCGGTTTTTGGAGTAGAAGCTTATGCCGGTGATGAAGCTAGCCAGCGAATAACAGATTCTCTTAGAACACATCCCGATTGTAAAAAAAGAATGCAGTACGCAGGTTTAATGATTCCTGAAGCTGTTCGAAATACCGGATCTACATTTTTAGTAGACGCTGTGCAGTTTTATAAACTACAGCAACGTTTGCGCAACGAAATGATTGAATTTGCATTGGTTAATGAAAAAGCAAGC